>JAWLDD010000058.1:0-10163 GCA_041686815.1 Candidatus Atribacteria bacterium
TAATAATTGCAAATCAGCTTGTTCTATAAATCTTTTGAAGAAGCTTTTTTTGCGTTTAGCTGTTTGATGGGGCAGTCTCGCCTCTTGGATCATGTCGTAAACCTCCGTCTCTTTTATGTGTGCTTATATTAATTGTAGTAATCCTACAAACTTGTATTTTCAAACTTGCATTTTAAGAGTCGCTACATCGATGATCACAGTATTACGTTATAGTAAAACGATAAAACTGCTACTTTGGAGATATGCTTGCTATTTACACGAGGTTTGTAGCAGTGTATAACCTAGATTATTCGCTTGTTATTCGGATGAAGAATAATTAAAGCGGTTTTACAATTCTAAGGTTTATACTATTTATATCACAAACAATAGCAATTGTAAACAATAAAAATTTGCTAATTTGATTAATTTCGACAAGAATACGCCAACTATCTCTGTCATATGCTTAAAAACACCCAAAAACTATACTTAGAAATTGTTGAAAATGCTATATAATATATCAAAGTTATGATTTCATGTAAGATACCTATCCAGACAGGTCTATTAGTTTACAATAAAGTTAGAAAAAGCTCTTTACAAACCTCTCCTAATAGGTTATAATATCATCTGTCAACCGAGTCAAAGAATAAATATATGGGGGCGTAACTCAGCGGGAGAGTGTCACACTGGCAGTGTGAAAGTCAGGGGTTCAAATCCCCTCGTCTCCACCAAGATAAATAAACCCATTTCTCAAAACCATTTGAGAAATGGGTTTTTATTGTGCTTGTTATTAAACTACTATTGATCTATAATATAAATCTGTATGTAATAATAAGGACTCATATGTTTTTTGTATCAGAGAGTTTGTATCAGAAAGGGGCTAAAGCATGGCACAAAGCGACACTCAAAGAAGAAACAACAAGTCTACGGGGATAGATATGACCACCGGAAATCCTACGAGGCTTATAATCAGTTTCGCCCTTCCTTTGTTGGCGGGCAATATACTTCAACAATTATATAATATGGTAGATAGTATGGTGGTAGGTAACTTTGCCAAGCAAGGAACTTTGGCATTGGCTGCTGTAGGCACAACTTTTCCGGTAATCTTCATGATCATATCCTTGTTTATGGGTGTAGGTCAAGGTGCTACCATTTTGATATCTCAATACTATGGTGCTAACGATATGCGGGGAGTAAAGCGTGCAGTAGATACGATATACATCTTTTTATTTGCTGTATCCATACCAATATCGCTGATTGGTATCTTAATTAGTCGGCCTATGTTGTTATTGATGAAGACGCCGCTAGAGACATTACCTATGGCTACAGCTTATATGCGCATCATTTTTTTAGGAACAGTAGCAAGCTTTGGCTATAATATAAATAGCGGTATTCTACAAGGGCTGGGTGATAGCAAGAGACCGCTGTTGTTTTTGGCCATATCAACTGTTATCAACATCGTGTTAGATCTGGTCTTTGTTATACTATTCCACTGGGATGTTGCGGGCGTTGCTTGGGCGACTATACTGGCTCAACTATTTTCCTTCTTATATAGTATTCACTATATAAATAAAAAAGGTGAGCATTTCAAAATCTCCTATAAAAATCTGGAGTTTGATGCCTCAATTCTAAAAGAATCCATAAGAATTGGTATACCTGCAGGTATCCAGAACTTACTGTTTTCCATTGCCACTATGGCTTTACAAGGCCTTATAAACAGCCATGGATCTGCGTTTATGGCGGGCTTTAATGGTGCAAATAAGATTGACGCCTTTGCGTTCTTGCCTTTGGTAAGTTTCTCAGCGGCAATAACTACCTATGTAGGACAAAATGTGGGGGCCCGTCAAATGGATAGGGTTGATAGAGGAGTAAAATCGGCTCTACTTATGTCTACAGCAATATCAATATTTATGGCAATAGTCATACTGCCATCTGGTGGCCTGCTTATGAGGTTGTTTAGCCAAGAAACCGAAGTAATACAAGCGGGGATAGAATATCTAAAACGGGTTCTGCCTTTTTACACAATGCTTGGAGCTATATTTATTCTAAATGGTGCCCTAAGAGGTGCAGGGGAATCCTTTGTTCCCATGCTGGGTTCCTTAATCTCCATGTGGTTGGCTAGAGTGCCTGCAGCTTACATCCTGGCACGTAATTTTGGTGGGGATAACCTTTATTTCAGTTATCCAATAGGCTGGGTACTGGGTGTTCTTATTGCTGCATCCTATTACTTAAAGGGACCTTGGAAGGAGAAGGCTATCTCTCGGCTCCATGCGTAAAAACATTAAAACTTTATAACGACTAAATCCATATATATAATATGTACATTTAGCTCCACCCGATGAAAAGGTGGAGCTTTTTATACCTATTTATAAGGACCAAGATACTTGAATCTATGTCAATTTACATCTATGTCAATATAGTACAATTGATATAGTTTATGGTATATAATATAATAGCAATAGCCAACTATATTTCTGAGATTAAAATATGTAATTTAATTAATATATGTGCTGCAGAAATTGATTGAGAGTTAGAATAGCATGCTATGTTATACGTGTAATATTAGACATATTAAGATATATCTAATGAAAGAAAGGTTAGAGAGAAAGGTGGAAAATCAATGGTTAAAAAATACCCTCCCATTCATCCCAATGTAAAGCATATGATCCACGGTGCAGACTATAATCCGGATCAATGGATGGACACTCCTGAAATATGGCAAGAGGATATGAGACTTATGAAGTTGGCCCATACCAACAGCATGTCGGTAGGCATATTTGCTTGGGCGGCATTAGAGCCTGAAGAAGGACGCTTTGAGTTTGGCTGGCTTGATGAGATTATGGACAAGCTACATAAAAATAATGCATATGCTATATTGGCCACCCCTACTGGAGCTAGGCCTGCATGGATGTCGGCTAAATACCCTGAGGTGTTAAGGGTGCAGCCCAATAGGCATAGAAACCTTCACGGTATCCGTCATAACCATTGTTATACCTCACCTGTATACCGAGAAAAAACCAAAATCATCAACACAAAGCTTGCAGAGCGATACGGCAATCATCCAGCACTGGTTCTCTGGCACGTATCCAATGAATACGGTGGAGAATGTCACTGCGATCTTTGCCAAGAAGCCTTTAGAAATTGGCTGAGGGAGAAATATGACGATGATCTGGACAAATTAAATCATGCCTGGTGGACAGCCTTCTGGAGCCATACCTATACCGATTGGTCTCAGATAGAATCTCCAGCTCCTCACGGTGAGCAATTTGTCCATGGTCACAATCTGGACTGGAAGCGATTCGTTACCCATCAGACAATAGACTTCTTTAAGAATGAAATAGCTCCGCTAAAAGAAATTTCCCCTAACATCCCCGTAACCGCCAATCTAATGGGAACTTACCCAGGACTTGATTATTGGAAATTGGTTCCTCATATGGATGTAGTATCCTGGGACAGCTATCCCATGTGGCATAGCAAAGAAGATTGGGAAGTAGGATGCAGTACTGCATTCCTTCACGACATTAACCGCTCCTTAAAAGGCGGGAAGCCTTTTATGCTTATGGAGAGTACACCCAGCGCTACCAATTGGCAACCTGTAGCCAAGCTTAAAAGGCCGGGAATGCATGTTTTATCATCAATTCAAGCCGTGGCTCATGGTTCCGATTCGGTACAGTATTTTCAGTGGCGTAAAAGCCGAGGCTCTTCTGAAAAGTTTCATGGAGCAGTGGTAGACCATGTAGGCCATGAGAATACAAGGGTGTTTAATGATGTGGCTGAGGTAGGCAAAATCCTTGAAAAGTTGGATGATGTGGTAGGCACCACTGTTAGGCCTGAGGTAGCACTCATATATGACTGGGAGAACCGCTGGGCTATAGAAGATGCACAGGGACCACGTGTAGAAAAAAAGGATTATCAGCTAACCTGTGAGAGGCACTACAGAGCCTTTTGGAAGCGGGGTATTCCGCTAGATATTATTAATATGGATTGTGATTTTTCCAGCTATAAGCTTTTGATAGCTCCAATGCTATATATGGTAAGACCAGGAGTGGCCCAGCGCATGGAAGAGTTTGTAGCATCAGGCGGGACCCTTGTTGTTACCTATTGGAGTGGAATTGTAGATGAGAACGATCTATGCTTCTTGGGAGGATTCCCTGGTCCATTGCGTAAGCTGACAGGAATATGGAGTGAGGAGATAGACGCTCTCTATGATCAGGACTATAACTACGTGGTATTTGATAGTGACAACCCCTTAAAGCTGGATAAGGAATATAAAGCCATAGAGCTGTGTGATCTTATCCATGCAGAAACTGCAAAGGTTCTGGCAACTTACAAAGAGGACTTTTATGCAGGAAGACCTGCTCTTACTGTCAACGAGTTTGGAGATGGCAAGAGCTATTATATAGCATTTAGAAGTGGCGATGACTTCCTGTGGGATTTCTATGACAGGATAATAGGAGAGCTGGACATCCAAAAAGTATTAAATACCCAACTGCCAGAAGGGGTGACAGCTCAAAAGCGCACCGACGGTCAGAATGACTATATCTTTGTCATGAACTTTGCTAGCTACCAAAGGACAGTTGACCTGGGAGATGAAGAGTTGCTTGACATGGTAGATGGTAGGAAAGTTAAAGGAGAAGTCATTTTGCCAGGATATGGGCTAAAGATACTCAAAAGATAGGCACCTGAAAAACACCTTTTATTGTAAGTATATATGTAGTATAATTAGATTTGTATTGATTTTCAGTCAATTCGCAATATCAAATCTAATAACATCACTATAATTGGGGGCGGTAACGTGATAAGAACAAGGGGAGTTTTGATTTTTATTATATTGGGCCTGTTGATGACGAGCCTTACAGGATGCTACTTATTCCCAAAAGAGGAAGAAGTATTAGCACCTCCATTGGTGGAACCCCCCGAGATTACCTATGAGACCACGAAGGTCACTAGAGGAGTCATAGAGAAAAAGCTTACAGCTTCTGGAACCTTTGTTTCCGTTGAACAGAGCAATATGTTCTTTAGACATCGTGGGGGAAGGTTGAAAGCTGTTCATGTAAAAGTAGGCGATCAGGTGGAGAAGGGACAGCTCATTGCAGAGTTGGACAGCGGCGATCTGGAAAACCAGATCAAACAGCAGGAGATCCATCTCAAGAAAGCTCAGACCAGGTTAAGTCAAGTTAGAGCTTATAATGGCGACAAGTATGAGCGTCAGATGGCCCAATATGATGTGGAATTGGCCAAGCTAACACTTGAGAATTTAAAGCGTGAATTGAATGAATCCAAGCTCATCGCGGATATGACCGGTAATATAGTGTATGTGGACTATAATATCAGGGAAGGAGATTATATAAACGCCTATCAACCCTTGATCCGTATAGCCGATCCCACACAGCTTCAGCTGGCAGTAACTGGGTCCAACATAACCGACTTTAAGCTGGGTATGGAAGCAGATGTAACAGTAAACAAAAACACTTATACAGGTACTGTGGTTATGACTCCTGCTGATATGCCTCTGGAAACACCTGAAAATCTGAGAAACGTTGTACAGATAGATGTTCCTGACTTGGCCGATGATGTGAAAATGGGGGACAATGCCCAGGTAAGCCTCATACTGGACAGGCGAGAGGATGTTATTGTTGTACCTAGGAATCTGGTAAGAAACTACATGGGCAGAAAATATATATTGGTATTTGAAGACGGTTTGAAAAAGGAAAGAGATGTAGAGATTGGTTTGGAAACTCCCACAGAAACCGAGATCGTGAAAGGATTGGAAGAAGGAGAACTGATTATTATCCGATAAAGGAGGGGGCCTTAAGATGTTGATAATGGTATTGAGAAAGATGATAAACAATAAATGGATGGTCCTCTGCCTGCTTATTGGGTTTGTATTGGCTGTGGCTATGGTGAGCAGTATACCTATCTATACCGATGGTGTCCTCCAGCGTATGTTGACTAGGGATCTGGAAAACTATCAGCTATCTACTGGGTATTTCCCAGGCAGGTATGTTGCAGCTGCTAACATTTATTCCAATTATGGGCGTGATTCCAGACTCAAAGCTTTCTTCATATTTGATGAGAATATGACCAATAAAGTACCTGAAGAGATTGGACTTCCTGTAAGGTCCTTTACCCGAAATCTATTAGCAGAATACTTTAATGCAAAGCCTCAAGTCCAACGTGAAGAGAAGCCCTTAAGGCGAAGTATGAACTTACAGTCTCTTCATGGGTTGGAAGAGCATATCAAGATAGTAAACGGAAGGGTATATTCCTCAGAAAAACAAGGGGATATATACGAAGCAATTGTTACTGAGGAAACCATGAAAAGAATGGATCTCAGGCTGGATGAAGTTTACCTGTTAGAGGACTTTGTAAATAGAATAGAAAAACCCTTAAGGATAAAGGTGGTAGGGGTATTTACCATAAAGGAGGGCGGCGATCCTTTTTGGTTCCAAGGCCTTGCTGCATACAAAGACAGCTTTATGATAAGTGAATCCCTTTTTAAACAGGATTTTATTGAGGGAGAAACATCCTTGATTACCAAGGCGCAATGGTATTATGGCTTTGATTATCACAAGATTAATCTTGAGAATACACCAGAGATAATAGATGCATATAACAATCAATTGAGATGGTATAATGAGCGCAGGGTAGAGCTTAAGATGCCTGCCATCTCCGTTATGGAGAAATACTTTGAGAGGGAAAAGCAGCTTAAAACTACTCTATGGGTAACACAAGTACCCATTCTAATGATGCTGGCCTTCTATCTTTTTATGGTATCGCAGCTGACCATAGAACAAGAACAAAACGAGATAGCGGTAATGAAAAGTAGGGGAGCCAGCAGCCTTCAGGTGTTCTTCGGATATTTGGTTGAAAGCCTTATATTAGGCGGAATTGCCATGTTGGCTGGGCCACCCTTGGGACTTTTAATATGTACCTTTTTGGGGGCTGCCAACGGATTTATGGAATTTGTTCAACGGACTGCATTGCCCGTATCTCTTAATATGAAGGCCTATTTATACTCCCTTGCAGCGGTAGCCTTGTCTATTATCACAATGCTTATACCCGCTTTTATTTCATCTAGAACTACCATAGTTGAGTATAAGAGGAAGAAAACCAGGGTTACCAGCAAACCTGTATGGCAAAAGTATTTCTTGGATATTTTACTATTGGCTATATCAGGGTATGGACTTTACAGCTATAATCTAAGACAGCAGACATTGGAGATTACCGGTGTGAGTGGAACGGAGCTTGCTATCGATCCAATACTGTTTTTGATATCCACTCTCTTTATTCTAGGATTGGGGCTTATACTCCTTAGGATATATCCATATCTTGTAAGACTATTGTTTCTTGCAGGCAAGAAGATATGGTCGCCGGTGTTGTATGCTTCCTTTGTACACGTTGGACGATCCGGGGGGAAGGATCAATCATTGATGCTATTTATAATCATGACCCTATCTATCGGTATCTTTAATGCCAATGCTGCTAGGACTTTAAACAACAATATCGAGGAGAAGATTAAGTATTCCATTGGAGCAGATCTAAACGTTATGGCCTATTGGGAGAGCAACGCTGCTTCTGTTGCCCCCGCAATGACAGCTCCCGGAATGGGAGGACCAGGACAAGGGCAAACATCCTACAGTTCTTCCGAGCCTATACAGTATAGAGAACCTCCCTACATCCCTTTTACCGAGCTGTCAGGTGTAGAATCTGTTACCAAGGTGTTTAGGAAGAATGATATTGTTGTACAAACTCCCACCAGGGAGAGGAAAACTGGCAGAACCGAACTTATTGGCATTATACCCGATGAGTTTGGCAAGACCGCATGGTTTAGAGATGATTTGCTCAAAACCCATTGGTATCACTATCTGAACCTGATGGCTGGAGCGGATCCAAGGGCTGCCCTTGTAAGCAGTGATATCAAGGAGAACTATGATGTCCAAAAGGGGGACTCCCTATGGCTCAGCTGGGGTGATCAGGGCTACCTGGAAGTTATTGTATACGAATTTATTGATTACTGGCCTACCTTCAATCCAAATCAAGGGATAAGGGAAAAGCAGCCTCCTAGCTTAGTAGTGGCTAGACTGGATTACATTCAAGCCAACAATGCTTTGGAACCATATGAAGTGTGGCTAAAGAAGGCTCCAGGGGTTACCAGCCAGGAGATATATGAAGAGATAGAGGAAAAAAACATCAGGATTGAGAAGCTTCAGGATACGAGTCAGGAAATTATAAAGGCCAAGAATGACCCCATGCTTCAGGGTACAAATGGTGCTCTGACTTTGGGCTTTGTAGTAACCATGTCCATCAGCACTATTGGATTTTTGATATACTGGATATTATCCATAAGGCAAAGGGTATTGCAGTTTGGTATCCTTAGGGCTATAGGACTTTCGGTTAAAAAGATTATGGGAATGCTAGGTTGGGAACAAATGCTAATATCGGGTACAGCTATCTTCATAGGCGTTATGGTAGGAGGATTGACCAGCGATCTATTTGTACCCCTATTGCAGATGGTATACAGCGTAGCCGACCAGGTGCCGCCCTTCAAAGTAATGGCATCGGGACAAGACTATTTAAAGATATATGGGGTTGTACTCTTTATGCTCATGATAGGCATAGGGGTGCTTGGTATACTGATATCTAGAATAAAGATTGCACAAGCTATAAAGCTTGGTGAAGACTAAGTGTAAAATGGGCCATCATAATTGGCCCATTAATCTTTTACGATATTGAGTGGGAGACATGCCCTTGTACTTTTTAAACATCTTGGAAAACAACAGGGCATCATCGTAACCCACGGAATGGGCTATATGGGTTATGGACAATTTATTTTCCACTAGCAGGATACAGGCTTTATTCAAACGGTAATTGATGAGAAAGCTTTGAGGTGATGTGTGTAGTATATCCTTAAACAGCCTGCTCAAATATTTTCTATCGATACCTACATAATCGGCAATATTCTCTATAGTGATCTTACGAGAGTAGTTTTTTTCTATAAAATCCGTTGCTTTATTTACGTAAATCTGTGAATAGTTTTGTCCGTGATCCATGGAACTGGAGGGTGTTTCGCTCTGAGCCAGCTCAGCAAAGAAATGGTAAAGAAGACCGGTCAGCCTCAGTTCTCGACCGTTAGAATAGCTTTTAGTGTCCATCATTTGTCGAACTATTTTCTCTATGGATTCCTTAGATTGACAGTAGAATATAGGTTGCTTCATGTTTAAGTTAAGTTGACTTAGATAATGCTTGGCTTTCCGACCTTGAAACCCTATCCAGCAATATTCCCAAGGCTGCTCTTTGTCAGCCTTGTAATATGAAAGGATGTTGGGACAAATCAGAAAGCCTTGTCCTGCTCTTAGATGATAAGTCTCATTGTTGTAGATAAATATTCCTTTACCTGACATTATATAGTGGATGAGATAATGGTCCCTGACCCCTGTCCAATGGTGTTGGCTCTTACACTTTTCCATGCCGTAATAATATACAATAAGATCATGATTTCTATGTACAGACGAATTTCCATATCCTGATGGTATAGAACAACTGTTTTCCAAAGACAAAACACCTCCTTATATCTGACATTATACCATATGGATTGGACTTTATTCCATTTATTTTTGATACAAATAGGGTAAAATATGTTTATAGATAAAATCGTACAAAGGAGTGTTTAGCCATGAAAAAGATAGCCTTTATTGGTGCAGGAAGCTTTGGCTTTACCAGGAGTTTGGTAAGGGATATTCTGTCCTTCCCTGCTTTTAACGATGCTACTATAGCACTTATGGACATTAGTGAAGAGCGCTTATCCTATATTCATCAGGCTGTAAACAGAATTATCAAGGATGGAGGCTACGGGGCAAAAGTTATAGCAACCACCGACAGGGTAGAAGCATTAAAGGATGCTGACGGAGTAGTTATCACCATCCTACAAGGTGGAGTACATGTATGGCGTCATGATATTGAGATACCCAAAAAGTACGGAGTGGACATCAACGTTGGAGATACTAGAGGACCAGCGGGTGTTTTCAGAGCTTTGAGAACCATTCCCGTTATGCTAGACATCTGCAAGGATATAAATGAGCATTGTCCCAATGCCATCGTTCTTAACTATACCAACCCCATGGCTATGCTGTGCAGAGCTATGCAAGCTGAATATCCAAACCTGGCCATTACAGGTCTATGCCACA
>JAWLDD010000059.1:0-5579 GCA_041686815.1 Candidatus Atribacteria bacterium
GGCACAATAGGCCTATCGCTTATTTTAGTTTAACGCACTTTGGCGTGATATCCTAATGACACTACATCATAGTGATTTCAGATATCCGGCTCCAGGGTGATGTTCATAAAGGTTTTTGTGATAATCTTTCACCAAATGATTATCTCTCTGAAGACAAAAAATCCTATATTACTGTCCCCTTCATAGCCTTTAATATATTAAATATCACAAATATCCATTATGCTTCATAGTACTGCAAAAACCATGGTTTTGTCAAGTACAATTTTTATTTCGCCCAACATTTTCCAGCCCTCAAAAGGTCACATACCTTTTTCCCATGAATATTATATCTATATGGTGTTTTGAAAGGGGTAAGAGAATTGACAAAAAATATAGCATTCCATAGATGGAGAGATCTGATAGTAGGATTGGAAACCAAAGTTCCCATTAACGATGGGTTTTGGGTCAAATCCATTAATTTCGATAATGCTGCCACCACTCCACCTTTTAAATCCGTTTTGAAAAGCATACTTGATTTCGCCCCTTGGTATTCATCCATTCATCGGGGTTCAGGTTATAAGTCTCAACTTTCGTCAAACATTTATGAGTTAGCTAGGTATAATATTGCATCCTTTGTGGGAGCTGATCCGGCCAACCAAGATATCATCTTTGTAAAGAACACAACTGAGGCTATCAATAAGACCGCTTATAGGCTATGGCATGCCCATAAGAGACAGGTTGTCTTGTGTTCTGATATGGAGCATCATTCCAATGATCTGCCTTGGCGGGATAAGTATCATGTGGATTATGTGTGCATTGATGACAAGGGCAGGCTTGTAATTGATGATATAGAAGCAAAACTTCGCAAATATGGAGGAAAAGTTGCTCTTGTAGCCATAACTGGTGCTTCCAATGTAACAGGGCATATAAACCCTATACATAGAATTGCAGAGGTTGTCCATAAATACAAGGCTAAACTGTTAGTAGACGGAGCTCAATTGGTACCTCACATCCCTGTAGATGTTAAACCTTTTGGCTCACCTCAGCATATAGATTTTCTGACCTTCTCAGGCCATAAGATGTACGCACCTTTTGGTATTGGAGTCCTTATTGGCCCTAAGTCGGTTTTTAAGGATGGTGCCCCTGAACAGACAGGTGGTGGCACTGTAAAGGCTGTTACCCATAACTTTGTCAGCTGGGCTGATCCTCCTAAAAAGGAAGAAGCAGGGACACCAAACCTTATGGGAGTAGTAGCCTTGTCCACAGCAGTGGATACCCTAAGATCTCTGGGAATGGACCAAATAGCAGCCCATGAAAAGGTTTTGACAAAATACACCATGGAGCGGATGATGTCAATACCAAACATAAAGATCTATGGTGATATTGAGAATCTGGATAACCGGGTAGCCATAGTCAGCTTTAATATCCAAGATCTACCTCATGGCCTGGTTGCCGCTGCTCTATCCAATGAATCTGGCATATCGGTGCGCAGTGGTTGTTTCTGCGCTCATCCATATATCCAAAAGCTGTTGTCAGTCCCCCCTGATGCAGTTCGTAGGCATCTCAGTGGTGACCCTAAAGCACCCCATCCTGGCATGGTAAGGGTAAGCTTTGGATTGTACAATGCTAAGGAAGAGATCGATATTCTGATAAACAAGCTATGGGAAATGGCATTAAACCGCGAAAGCTATAAAGACAGATATAGACGGATATAGCCTTTGGTTTTTGTTCATATTCTCTCATTTTTCGGGAATGATACCGGTAAAGGGAGGAATGACATTGAACGATAACCATAAGATAAATTTACTAATGTTTAGTGGAGACTATGACAAGGCATTGGCTGGATTCATCCTTGCAAACAGTGCTAGAGATATAGGGGCTGATGTCACCATGTTCTTCGCTTTTTGGGGCCTTTTTCTGGTTAGGCAGCCAGGTGATTCCCTTATGGATGACAAGACCTTCTATGAAAAAATATTTGGTGCCGTTACCCCAGACCACCCTGAAACCCTACCCCTGTCCAAGATGAATATGGGAGGACTGGGTAAGCAAATGCTCCTTAGCATGATGAAAGATGAAAATGCCCCCAGGCTTATAGATTTAATTCAGGAGGCAAGGGATAAGGGTGTTACATTCTTTGGGTGTAAGCTGTCCATGGATATTATGGGATTTAAGGAAGAAGAGCTGATCCCCGAACTGCAGGTTGTAACTGCGCAAGATTACTTAAAGGATGCCATAAGTTCCAATATGCAGCTTTTCATTTGATGAGAATATAGGGTTACTCTTCTCCATTAAGCCAGCATCATAATAATGGGAATGGTTATGATGGAAAAGATGGTGGACAATGCGACACAGCGAGACGCCAGTATGGAATCGGCGTCATATTTTTCTGCAAAAATGACGGTGTTGGCAGCTGCCGGCATAGCTATCAGTAATACACATACCCGGAGCAGTTCCTTGTCCAGTCCTATTAACTTTAAAGCAATTATGGTGATGATAGGTATTATAATAAGTCTTACAATAGAACCGTAATATACTTCCAACCCCGAGAAAACCGTCCTAAAATCGGCTTCGGCTAACAAAGCCCCTACGATTAGCATAGATAGAGGCGCTGTCATCCCCCCTACCAATTCAAGGGTGTTGAGGATAGGTGATGAGAGCTTGATGGAAAAGAGAAACAATATCATTCCTACAAATACCGATATAACACCTGGATGTAATAACACCTTGGTTAAAGAGGTTTGCTTGCGGTTACCGGTAAACAGTATTACTCCATAGGTCCAAATAAAACCCTGGAAAACAACATTATATATGGATCCATAAAAAACCCCTATCTTACCAAACATGCTTTCCAATATGGGAAAACCCATAAAACCGCAATTGGAAAAGACTAGTATAAACTTGAGCACTTTCTGCTTGCTAGGCGAGTACTTAGCAAACAAAATCATGCCCAAAAAGACAGCAAAAAAGTGTATTGCTATGGCGAAAGCCAAAACAATACCAGCATTTTTAAGCATATCCGTTGAAAACTCAAAGTTAAAGGATGCTGTTACCAAAAAAGGTGAAGTAATATACAGAAGTAGGTCAGATAGTTTTTTCCTCACATGCCCATCTATTATGTTCAGTTTAGCGGCAATCATGCCTACAATCATAATAAAAAAAAGAACAGTAACCTGCTCAAATATCGGATTGTTTCCCAATTTTATATCTCCTCAATATTAAAGTCAGTATTTATCAGTCAGCTGTCCAGTTTACAGCAATAATTAGCATACAATAAAAGAGGGAGGGGAATTTAATCCCCTGTTCTCTCCTCTTTCTATTCATATTATGCTCAAAAATATGATCAAAATTCTGCAGATCCAACAGTTCTGGGGAAAGGAATAACGTCCCTAATGTTAGACATTCCAGTCATGTACATTATTGCCCTTTCAAATCCCAGGCCATAACCTGCGTGTTTTGTTCCACCATATTTTCTAAGATCCATATACCACCAATAGTTTTCCTTTTTCATACCCATTTCATCCATACGCCTTTCCAATACATCCAAGCGCTCTTCCCTTTGGCTTCCGCCGATAATCTCACCTACACCTGGTACCAATAGATCCATGGCAGCAACAGTTTTACCATCATCGTTCAGCCTCATATAAAAGGCCTTAATATCCTTGGGATAGTCAGTCACAAATACAGGCTTCTTAAATGTCTTTTCCGATAGGTAGCGTTCATGCTCTGTTTGAAGATCGCAACCCCACTCTACAGGATAGGTGAATTCCTGTCCTGATTTTTTGAGGATATCAATGGCTTCGGTATAGGTTATCCTTCCGAAATCTGAATTGACTATCAAATTGAGCCTATCAAGTAGACCTTTCTCTATGAATCTATCAAAGAACTCCATCTCTTCGGGAGCATTTTCAAGTACGTAGGATATAATGTATTTTAGCATCTCCTCAGCAAGAGCCATGTTGTCATTTAGATCCGCAAAAGCCATCTCTGGCTCCAGCATCCAGAATTCAGCCGCGTGTCTTGCAGTGTTAGAATTCTCAGCTCTAAAGGTAGGGCCAAAGGTATATATATTCCTGAAGGCATGAGCAAAAGCCTCGCCTTCCAGTTGCCCACTTACCGTTAAGCTTACCTCTTTACCAAAAAAATCGCGGGAATGATCTGTTTTGCCTGATTCGTCCAGCACTAGGTTATCGAGATCTAAGGTTGTTACCCTAAACATCTCTCCTGCCCCTTCAGCATCACTAGCTGTAATGATGGGCGTATGGACATATACGAAATCTCTCTCATTAAAAAACTTATGGATAGCATAGGCTGCCAGTGAACGCACCCTAAATACTGCTGAGAAAGTATTACTTCTTGGCCGCAAATGCGCAATTTCTCTCAGAAACTCAAGAGAATGCCTCTTCTTTTGCAGAGGATACTCTGGAGTAGATTTTCCCTCTAAGCTCACCTTTTTTGCCTTTACCTCAAAGGGCTGCTTGGCCCCAGGTGTAAGTACTAGTGTGCCCTCAACTTTGATAGCTGAGCCTACATTAAACTTGGATACTTCTTTAAAGTTATCCAAATTATCCTCATATACGATTTGTATATTTTTAAAGAAACTACCATCGTTCAACTCGATAAATCCAAAGCTCTTTGATGCTCTAACCGTTCTTACCCAGCCGGCAAGGATGACGGTTTGATCCCTAAACTTCTCGGGATCTCTAAAGATCTCCTTAACTAGTGTCATAGCCATTGAACTTCCTCCCTATTCTATACAATCTAAGGCTTATGTAATGATTAGATATATGGCTGTAATGTTGCCGTTTTTAGACTATATATCATTTCTTCATATATTAACAAAAGTCAGTCATTTTGTCTACTTTTTTCGTTATAGCTCCCTATTATCATCTTATCCGTTTGGCATGTACTACAAACCGGGCTCCCTTGAATTCATAAGTACATGTAGACAGAGTTAAAATATTGTCATAATTTTTTAACTCTATATCCCTATGATGCATGGATTTTCCCTTTATATTATCAAGGAAGTCTAGATAATCTTCATCTGATGGGAAACCCGTGGCTATATAGTTAAAATCAGTACTTGTTATATATGCAGAGAATATCTCCCATTCCGTTAGGCGATACAGGGTGTAAAACTGAATAACGGTATTTTCCTCAAAAAAGTCTTTGTCCTTATATTTCATTAAATCCTTAAACATGGAGCCATCCTTCATGTGATGCCCATACAATATGGTGTTTTTGTCATGCCCACTGGGATCATTGCGATAATCCATAAAAATACTGCCTCTACTTGCTTTATCGCCATTTATATCATAGGTTAGGTAATAGTCATTGTTGTCGGTCTGAACAACAGGATAGTCGATATGGGTGCCGGGTATTGTAATCCATCCCACTACATCAGAATTTATATCTAACAGGGGTAAAAACCTCTTTAATATCTCTTTCTCACCATTGGACTGTAGAGAGTTTTGTACCGGTTCGGCTTTTCCCTCAGAAATAGGCTCTTCATTATGGAATTGATTGCCTAATTCTTGGTACATCCTGCTACTTCTATAACTTTCATAAAAATAGCTTATTATATTGAAGACAGAATATACGAA
>JAWLDD010000059.1:5589-10157 GCA_041686815.1 Candidatus Atribacteria bacterium
CATAACAATACTTTTCTAGCTCTCATAGCCCTCACCCTTATAAACTATCATAAATATGTGAATCATTTACTACAGAGTTTAGATAACATATTCCTCAGAATGAACATTATTATACCATAGAAGCCTAGTAATGATAACGGAATATTAACTCATCTTTCAGGCTAACTTCCGAAAAAATAGCTCGATGGAAATCCACCGAGCTATCATTATATAGTATTTCTTAACCTTTCCTAAACTATTTTTTCGCAACCCATCCCAATATCCTCTTCCTATTTAGGAGTGTGATACCCGATATCAAGGCAGCTGCTATTAGGATGTATAACATGGTTGCAGAATCCCCTGTTTTTGGAGTTTCGTCCTTATCTTCATCATCCTTGGGGTCTTCTCCGGGATCTTCACCTGGATCTTCTCCGGGATCCTCGCCGGGGTCTTCGCCAGGATCCTCTCCAGGATCCTCTCCGGGATCCTCGCCAGGGTCTTCACCAGGGTCTTCTCCGGGATCCTCGCCAGGGTCTTCACCGGGATCTTCACCTGGATCTTCTCCGGGATCTTCACCAGGATCCTCGCCGGGATCTTCACCAGGATCCTCGCCTACTTTGCTAAGTCTCATAACTATATTGTCGATCCAAGCTACTGAATCCTCATCTGTTTTTATAACAAATCTTAGGCTGGCCTTGGTCATACCTGCTTGTGGCTGGAATATATATTCATACTTTTGCCATCCAGTTGCTGCTTCAAAATCCAAGCCTTCATTATATACTACCTCACTATTATCTCCTGCTCTTTCTGCGCTTACCACGGTAAAGGTTCCCTTGGTCACATGTGCCCAGAACTCTACTGTATATTCGTTGTTGGGATTCACATCAATCCATTCCTGTGCTACATAGGATCCTGCAGAATCTTTGCCTGATAGCTTATGGCTAAAGCGTCCGCCATATTGATCCGCAAAATCTCGTTTTAGCTCAAAGCTACCGCCAGTCTTATGGGATACCCAGCCATCAGCTGCATAGTTGCCATCTGCATCATCTTCCACGTTTCCATTTATGACCATATTCTCCTCTGGAGTAAGGTCTAATTCTCTAAGCATCACTCCATCCAGATAGAAAATAGTTTCATTGCCTGGCTCGTCAGTTACAAAGAATCTTAAGCTTAACCTACCTGCTAAAGGTTTCGGGAAGAAGTCGAAGGTGTAGTATTTCCACTCATTCCCATTTTCCTCTGCTGTTATTTGTTCCATCAAATTCTCGCCCAGAGGTTCATAATTTATTCCTCTAGCTTCGTAGTCCATTACGCTAAATTTACCTTTCTCCACCTTGGCCCAGAAACCAACCTGATACTTCTTATTGGGATCAATCAAAAGCCAATTTATATCTCCCTTAGTACCCTCTTGCTTGATTCCAACTTCAGCACCTTCATTGGCTTTGGTACCTCTTACTTTTACGTATTTATTGCCACTAGGAGCTGGATTGTCATCGGTACCTGTCATTATGGTAATCTCCGAACCAACTCGAGTCCAGACATCGGGAATTCCATCTTCATCTTCATCAATTTCAAGACTTCCATTGTATAGCAAGTTGAACAACTCGCTGATATTAACGTTGAAATCTTGGGTTGCTGTATATTCACCATCACTGGTTATCAGCTTAATAGTGTAATTACCAGGCTCTGTTGTGTTTGGATATGACACAACTATGGTTTCAGTCTTTGTCCGATTTATGTGCAGTCCGGTCTGGCTATCATATCCAGCTGTAGTCATTGTTCCTTCTAACTTATCCGCTGTCCATCCTTCAGGCAATACAATGGTATAGTCCACATTCTTTGGATCCATGGTATAGTTTCTTATTTTTACATTAAGGTCGAATTTATAATCATTATAAGTTTTCTGCGTATCCTTTTCCAATCATCCATAGAATGGTGGTGCCATTACCACGAAAGTGGATATCTCCTGCTGTCCATCAGAGATAACGAAGTTGTGCCTGGTCCAATAATCGCCTTCTCCTACTGCGATAACAAATCTCGCATCACTTGCTTCACCGGGTGCTAAACTGAAATCTGTCTCCGTTGAGGATTTAAGGGTCCAAGGCGTTTGGTCTATGCCTTCTGCATTCTTGCCCGGCTGATTGAGGGTCAATTGTCCTGTAACCGGCTCATTAGAGTAGTTCTTCATATGCACTTTTAAAACCACGTCTTGATCTTCGGTGACAACAGAGTATTCTGGCTCTACGCTAATTCTTATGTCAGGAGCAATATCCGTTAGCCCTTTCTCCTGGACTGCTTTTTTATAATCCACGTTGTTTAAACCGAAGATTTCCTGGATAGCATCTACATACCCATAGCCAAACAGGGTATTTGGCTCTATACTTCCTCCTTCTCCCCACTCATTCCACGCATAGAAGGTAGCCATATTCATGGATCTTGGGTGGGTATCAAGGTAGTCCTTAACATTTTGTAGCTGAACTTTGAATTTTTCCGGGCTTGGGTCTGCATAGACGTAGGTCTCTGTGGGACCGTTATATCCAGTCTGTCTCCAAGGCCTAGGATCAAATGCATTTAATCCCCCAGGTATAAATAGATAGTTCTCATAGTTTTGATATTGGGGATTATGGGAGTAATCTTGAGTGACAAACTGTTTCCACGCATCAGGATAACTCTTGGCATAATCTTTTGGTATTCCTATATTACCGTCCAAGCCGATTCCAGCAAGATTCAATGGTAAAAATCCATCGTATCCTTGGTTCATATAGTAATCTAGAGTTCTATATCCATCATATAATAGGAGAGGATTTTTCAGACCCGCTTTTATACATTCACTGCGGAGATAATCCAGCTCAGCTTTTAAGGAACTATCAGTTCCACCCAATCTGCCCTTCATATCTCCAAACATACCTAGAATCGGTCTGCCATCCATTTCGGGATCATCGCTCTTTGTGGTCTTATAATAGGGTTCCTTCATGAACTCTATTAGCTTAGGTACTATGTTATTTCTCCAATGAGTGATACCATAGGCACCGTCTGCCACAAACAATAAGTAGTAATCCATCAGATCCCTATAAGGTGATGTTTTAAACTTATCTACGTTTTGTCCGGGTCTAGGTCCCGAGCCATTCTCTCTCCAATAGTAATAGAATGAAAAATGGCTTATTCCACGGCTTGCGGCCTGTAGAATGTGTTGATCCAGTATCTCCTGTTGTCTATCGTCATACCATCCCAGTAGGGGTTCTCTATCTGGAATTGGTCCATATCCCCATAATCCGGGACTTAAGAGATGATCGGTTATCCCGCCGTATGGATCATTCTCCCTACCATATAGGTTCTTGGTGTTTTGAATCATATAGGGAGATAGTTCGGGATTCCAATCGGAAAAATAGAATATACCTATGTCATAGGGCTGAGATGCTTTGCTGGGCTTGAGAGTGACTGTAATGGTCTTCAGTGTCTCATTACCCATTCTATCTTTTGCTAATACAATAATCTCATTTATTCCCATTTGAAGCGATACTACTGTAGTGAACTTACCATCAACAGATACCTCTACCTCCTGGTCATTGACCATCAGGATCTCTAAGTCATTATCCTCGTCCTCTACGGTACCAGAAACTACAAATTCTTCATCCTCTTCACCAATTATTACAGCTTGATCCTCTTGATCCAAGGTAATATTTGGGGCTGTCCCTCCAGGTGAGAGAGTAACTGTAATAGTCTTCTCGGTAATCTGTCCGTCATGATCTTCAGCGGTCACTGTTATGGTATTGTTGCCCAAATTTAAGGCAACCTCCGCGCTAAATTTTCCATCTGCGTCCACTTCAACTTCAGCACCATTTACAAGCACTGATTTTAAGTTATCATCCTGATCCAAAACTATGCCCGATACCACAAAGGGGTATTTATCATTTCCAACAACAGATACTTCATCCTGCTGATCTAAGAAAATCTGGGGTCTTGTATCATATTCATGCATGGTTATATCATCGATATAAGCAACCATTGCAGCCTGAGCCCAGTTGGTAAATCTAATGCCCACATACTCAGCACCAGGTTTTGGAGTGAATACTGCAGAATACTCCTTCCACTCGCCCTGGTTTTCGTCCGCTGATACATCCACTCTAAAGTGTTCTCCTGGGACTGGACTCCAGTTGTGGATTTCATATCCGTACAGTGTTAGAATCCCTTGTGGAACTTTAGCCCAGAACTTGACTATATAGCTCTTGTCATCTTGAATTGTGACCCAGTCAAAATTAACTGAATTGCTGGCAGGTCCTGCCGCGGTGATTTTTTGGCTCTTTAGCCCGCTATAGCAGTCATCGTCGAGAGATGTAACCAGATCGCTACCATATTCAATAAACCACTTCTCTCCTATGCCATCCGGACTTGTGCCATCGCTTTCGAATCCACCATATTTGTTGAGGTCATCAATCGTATAGATACCAGCAGCATCAGCAAAGGCAGCCACCGGTAATATGCCTATTATTAAAGGCACTACCATTGCAAATATTAGTACATTGCTCAAAATATATCTACCTAACTTCCTGTGTTTGCCCACAAAATCATCCCCTTTCCTTCTTTTAAGA
>JAWLDD010000060.1:0-10087 GCA_041686815.1 Candidatus Atribacteria bacterium
CTTGTTTTTATACTCAATTAGCATATTGACACCTGGTTTGGTACCAATATACTTTTCATTCTCTCTCACAACTCCAGTATCCAGGATTCCATTTAAGATGCCATGAGCTACTTCATGAAATTGACCAATTCTGCTGCTATCCTTGCTTGCAATAATAATGCCGTTTTCATCCATAATATTAATGTTGTATTTAATATCTTTTGCTGTAATATCGATGAACTTCTGTGCTAGGTCAGATCGTAATAGTGACATATCCCATCCCCCCAATATATGTCGAGCACTAGAAAGAACTTTTAAAAGCACACTAGCCGTCTATAATGACGAATTTAATTTTATACCTGAGAAGGGTATAGTTGAGAAAGAACTAAATATAAAAAGTGAGGAGTTAGCACAAACTATTAAACTTGTCTAAATTTTATCAAGAAGGAGTTTGTTTGTCAATCACAGGCTTTTCCAGATTCCTCAAGTTTATACTAATATTCAAGAGATGCCCATATCCCCTATTCCCTGTACAGGGAACATCAGTTATAATATAATCGTCCACAAAAGATTTAATGAAGAGAAGTAACTCAAAATCCTTAAAATAATAGAAGTTATGATGGATTAAAGAGGATTGGGATAAGATAAAACATAGGAAGGGATAGAGGATGATTATAGGAGTGATATCGGACACCCACGGTAGATTAACCAATTCAGCTTTAGAAGCCCTAAGAGGCAGTGAGCTTATTATCCATGCAGGTGATATTGGGCGTCCAGAGATTTTGGAGGAGTTGGAGAAGGTTGCACCAGTATATGCAGTTAGAGGTAATACTGATACTGGGAGATGGGCTCAAGCTCTTCCCATGACTCAAGTGGTAGAGGCTGGAGGCATGACATTTTATGTTTTGCATAACCTTGGGATGTTAGATTTAGATCTCAAAGCTGGAGGCTTTGATGTTGTTGTTTATGGCCATTCCCATGTTCCAAAGGAAGAAACTCGTGAGGGCGTATTATACTTTAACCCAGGAAGTGCCGGACCTAAAAGATTTAAGCTTCCCATTTGCCTAGGAAGGATGATAATAGAGGAAGGGAAGATAAATGTAGAATGGATTGATTTGGAGAGAAGATAGGGGGCGAAGATCTGTGAGACCAGCTATCATAGGTATTGCTGGGGGTACAGCCAGCGGTAAAACCACATTCTGTGACATTCTCTTAAAAGAGCTTGGCGATCTGAGGATAAAGGTCTTAAAGACTGACGGATTTTTTAAGGAGCAACTTCCTAAAGCCATAGCTCCTCTGACAGGCAAGGAATTTGATGATTATAACCACCCTGATTCATTGGATTATGACCGGTTTATGGATGAATATAGAAGGACACTGGATCAGGACGCCAACTGGGATGTTATAATCCTTGAGGGACTTATGGTGCTCTATTTTCAAGATATTAGAAAGAGCTTAGACCTAAAAATTTTCATCGACCTTGACGCTGATGAGAGGTTTTACAGAAGGCTATCTAGAAATATGAAGACCATGGGTTGGACCATGGAGGAGATTGCAGAGTATTATCTGGAATCCGTTAAGTACAGGGAAAAGGAGTTTGTACTTCAAACCAAGATCTTTGCTGACATCATCCTAAACGGGAATAACCTTGATGGCAGGGCAAAGGATGTTGTTATAAGCTGGATAAGAGATTATATTGCATAAGGGGGAGAAGATATGGCTATTTTTGAAATTTCGGGTAAGGAGTTTCTTTATGATGGCAAACCTATAAGGATTCTATCGGGTGCTATTCATTATTTTCGTGTGGTACCCGAATACTGGCGAGATAGGCTTTTAAAGCTAAAAGCATGCGGATTTAATACAGTAGAAACCTATGTGCCCTGGAATGTCCATGAACCGCGTCCTGATGAATTCAATTTTGAGGGAATGGCGGATATTGTCAAGTTTATTGAAATAGCCCATGAGCTGGGCTTGATGGTTATAGTTCGTCCCGGGCCTTACATATGTTCCGAATGGGAGTTTGGTGGCTTACCCTCCTGGTTGTTGGCAGATTCAAA
This sequence comes from Candidatus Atribacteria bacterium, assembly GCA_041686815.1. Lineage (GTDB taxonomy): Bacteria > Bacillota > Clostridia > Caldicoprobacterales > UBA3941 > JAWLDD01. The sequence goes on from JAWLDD010000060.1 coordinate 2,037, forward strand.
TATGAGGCTTCGCTGCTATCATAAGCCCTATCTAAAGAGGGTAGATAAATATTTCGATGCCTTGTTGCCTAGGCTAAAGCCTTTGCTTTGCACCAATGGAGGACCTATTATAGCCATGCAGGTAGAAAATGAATACGGCAGCTATGGCAACGATAAGAAGTATTTGGATTACATAAAGAAAGGGATATTGGAAAGAGGTATTGATGTTCTTCTTTTCACTTCCGATGGGCCAACCGATGAAATGCTCCAGTCAGGGACATTGGATGATGTCTTTATGACTGCCAACTTTGGTTCCCGGCCTGAAGAGAGTTTCGCTAAACTTGAGGAGTATCAGCCTGATAAGCCTTTAGTGTGCATGGAATACTGGAACGGTTGGTTTGATCATTGGGGGGTTGGGCACCATACCAGGGATGGAGCTGATGTAGCAGATGTACTGGATAGAATGCTCAAAATGGGTGCTTCGGTAAATTTCTATATGTTCCATGGAGGTACCAACTTTGGCTTTTATAACGGAGCTAACCTATATGAAAAGTATACTCCTACGGTTACCAGCTACGACTATGATGCTCCCCTTAGTGAGTGGGGTGAGCCTACGGATAAATACTATGCTGTTCAGAAAGTACTTTCAGAATATGTTGATATAGATAAGGATTTGATGCCTGAGCCTATAGCTAGAAAAGGGTATGGTATATTGGAGATGAATGAGCAGGCTTGTCTCTTTGACAATCTGGATAGACTAAGCCATCCTGTCAGGACAGCTTGCCCAGAGCCTATGGAAAAGCTAGGTCAGGATTATGGCTTCATCCTTTATAGAACTTTTATTCAGGGACCAAGGAAAGACAACAAGCTATTTATACAGGATGTACGGGATAGGGCGTTGATCTTCTTGAATGGGGAATTTAAAGGTATTTATATGAGGGATGAACCTCAAGATATAGTATTTGATATACCTAATGAGGGTGCAAGGCTGGATATTTTGGTTGAGAACATGGGCAGAGTCAATTACGGGCCTCATCTTAAAGATGCCAAGGGTATAACCGAAGGTGTGAGACTGGGTCTTCAGTTCCTCTTTGATTGGACCATATATACCTTGCCTTTAAACAACCTATCATCCCTTTGCTACGAGGGAAAGAAAGGGGATAATCTACCTACATTCTATAGAGGATACCTAGAGGTGGATGAGCCTGCTGATACCTTTGTATCCATGGAGGGCTGGGGTAAAGGTGTGGTAATGGTAAATGGCTTTAACCTTGGTCGTTACTGGAATATAGGGCCTACTAAGACATTGTATATCCCCGGTCCACTGCTCAAGGAAGGAATCAATGAAATTGTGGTGTTTGAATTGGAAAACATTAAAAGCCCTGTTGTGGAGTTTTTAGACAAACCGGATTTGGGATAAAATAAAGAATAAACGCAGACAAAATGGAGGAATGAACAATGAAAATAGTATTAGCTCCTGATTCCTTTAAAGGGACTCTATCATCTATGGAGATAATTGATCATCTAGAAAAAGCTGCAAAGAACTACTTTGATCCAGTGGAGATAGTCAAGGTTCCTATAGCCGATGGAGGGGAGGGAACCGTTGATGCCCTTGTCATAGCAACTGACGGGGAATACAGACATGTAGAGGTAATGGGTCCTATGCCCGAACAGAGGGTCAAAGCTAAATATGGCATTATAAATGGAAAAACTGCAGTCATAGAAATGGCGGAGGCATCGGGCTTGACCCTTGTGGAAAAAGGCAAGAAAAATCCTTTGCTGACAACAACCTATGGAACGGGACAGGTTATAAAAGCTGCATTGGATGAAGGAATAAGGGACTTTGTTATAGGTATAGGCGGCAGTGCTACCAATGATGGGGGCATTGGAGCCAGTCAAGCAGTGGGTGTAAAATTTTTGGATGAAAAGGGTAAAGAAGTGGGATTTGGTGGACAGGAATTATCCCGAATAAAGGAGATTATTATTGATGATATGGATCATAGGATAAAGGAAAGTACCATTACCGTAATATGTGATGTCAACAATCCTTTAATAGGTCCCAATGGTGCAACTGCCATCTATGGCCCACAAAAGGGAGTCAACAAGGACAACTTTGATATCCTAGAATCGGGTATGGCCAACTATCAAACCCTTATCAAGAAAGTAACTGGGCTGGATATGGCAGAGATACCCGGAAGCGGTGCAGCAGGAGGACTAGGTGCTGCCTTGGTGACCTTTTTCGGGGCTACACTAAAGCCCGGAATCAATGCTGTATTGGATTACGTAGATTTTGATAATTTGGTTAAAGGCGCAAATCTGGTGATCACCGGAGAAGGACGTATAGATGGACAATCCATCTATGGAAAGGTTCCCGTAGGCGTAGCTCAGCGTTGTAAACCTTTAAACATTCCAGTAGTGGCTATGGTAGGCGGTATGGGGCCTGATGCACAAAAGGTTTATGAGTACGGAATAGATTCCATAATGACCACAGTAAATAGTCCCATGCCCCTAAGTGAAGCCCTATCCAGGGCAGATGAGCTTATGGCTGATGCTGCGGACAGGTTATTTAGGTTGATAAAGGTAGGAATGGCTTTATAGCTAACTTAAGATAAGGAAGTAGAGAATTCTCTACTTCCTTATTTTTTTAAGAAAATGTAATTTCGCCATTGACAGCGTAACAATGTTATGTTACATTAAATACAGTTAGTGTAACAATGTTACGGAGGATGATAAAGTGCTGATATCAAAAAAGGATTTATTAGTGGAAACAGGCATTTCTTACGGACAGTTATATAGATGGAAGAGGATGGGCCTTATCCCAGACAGCTGGTTTATCAAACAATCCACCTTCACCGGACAGGAGACCTTTTTCCCAAAGACCAAGATACTAAAGCGCATCAGAGCCATTCAGGAGCTAAGAGACAAATATACTCTAGAGGAGCTTGCAAAAATACTTTCACCAGAAGTGGCTGAGCGGAATTTTACCACCGATGATCTGGCTATTATCGAAGAGATACAACAGGGGTTAATTCCTGCATTTGTCAAAGGCTTCGGCAAAAATACCTTCACCTATATAGAAGTTCTGTTTTTGATTGCCATATCGGAGCTTAAACAGGAAGAGGGTCTTTCCATAGATGATGTTGTAGGATTGGTTAAAGGGATTAAGGATTATTGCAATGAGATAAAATCAACTGGCTATGTCTTTGTCCTCTTTGACAGGGAAAACAATTATTATGCCACCATCTATCAAGAACAAGCAGAGGTCTTTTTCGACAGCAGGATGACCATAGTAAAACAGATACGGATAAATGAGATATCCAGCCGAATGAAGCTTAAGTATCGCAAGAGCTTTAATTTCAGGTTTGATGATGAGGTGGAGGATATAAACGATAATAGCTTTGAATTTTCATATTAAGGGGATGTGAATATGGGAAGAAATATCTTAGCTTTTGGGAGAAGAGCTATAAGTGGCAAATTTGGAAGAGTGATGTGTGCTGGGGATATCAGTATAAATAACGGGGATATTAAAAGTCTATATAGTGCAGGGGATGTGGATATAGCTGATTCTAGAATAAAAAAACTTCGCTGCGCAGGAGATGTAACAGCCATAAACTCAGTATTTGAAGATTTCAAAGGTGCTGGATACGTATATCTAAAGGGAATGTCCAAGGCAGATGTGGTTGTAGCCGTTGGCGAATTAGAAGCAGAATTTCTGGAATGCAACATTCTCCGGAATTTTAGCAAAAACAAAAAGACTAAAATTAATGGGTTATCCAAGGTTATAGAATGGAAGGGAGATTTTAAGGCTAAAACCTTCGAGAACCTATGCAGTTTTGTTCTATCCTGTAAATACGATTTTGAAAACATCATTTCATCAAATCTACTTACATGTCAAGATGAGCTTACATGTGAGAATTTATACAGCTTTGATACAATAGAGGCTGAGACCATAAATGCGGAGAATGTATTTATTGTGCCCAGGGTTAACTCCAAGGTTGACAGTGTATTGGGAAGTACAATACGAATATCCAGGACTTTTAAACCCGATCAAAGATTTAGATCAATTCTCAAAACAGTTAATTACCGAAGTTTTAAATCAAATGATGAGATCATGTCCCTTACATCCATTGAGGGCGATACCATAAACATAGAGGCTACCAATGCAGAGCTGGTGTCTGGGATGGATGTTATAATTGGCGATCTTTGCATTATTGAAAGAGTAGAGTACAGTAACGCGATTAGGATATCCGAAAAAGCAATAGTTAATGAGGTGGTGAAGATATGAAAGATGTAAAAATTGAAGGTGTCGGTACTATCTACGGTGGAGATTATGAGAAAATCTCAATTGAAGGTATTGGCAAGCTAAAGGGAGATGCCACAACCAACATCACAACAGTTGAAGGCATGTGCAAGTTGAAAGGCATGATAATCACAGATCAATTCATCTGCGATGGGATTGTAAGGGCATTTCGCGATATAAAGGCAAAAAGGGTGGAAATTGAAGGAGTTTTGAAATTGCGCAGAGCATCCATAAGTGCTGATAGCATCAGATGCCATGGGGTAATGGTATGTACCGATGAAGTTTCGGCAGATGATATACATATTGATGGTGCATGCTCCGTTGCTAGGATGTATGGTGATAACATAGTAATTGAAAGCAGAGAAACCAGTATAATAGATTCTCAAATCCCTACAAGCTTATTGTCTTTTTCTAGTCTTTATTTTGGGAGGAAGCTATCTACAGATAAATCTCTGGTAGATGTTATTGAGTGCACCCATCTAGAGGCTAGTGGTCTTAAGGCCAAAACCGTGAGGGCTCAAAGCGTTAAACTATCTAACTGCGTCATAGATACCCTTGATTGCATAGGGGAAATGATAATCGATGATAGCTGTAGAATAGGCAAAATCATATCGGATAATCAACCAAAAAGGGAGGATAAGGAGATGGCAAATACAAACTTGGTAAAAATATTGGATCTATATAAGAACGGGAAGATTACAGCAGATCAGGCCGAAACCATGATAAATTCTACAAGAGGAGGGGGAACACCGGACCTTCTATGGGAGGATGATGGGAAGCTAAGGATTGTTGCATATATTGGTAGGAAGCTTCTAAAAAAAGGTGAGCCAGGATATAACAAAATCACAGTTGAGTATGTAGGCGATGCTTTAAACGTTGAGAGCTATGGAAGCTTAATCTGCGGTGATGTCAAAGGAAATGCAACTGCAGGTTCCTCTATTCAATGTGGTAGCATAGGAGGTTCTGCTAATAGCGGAGGTTCTATGACATGTGGCGATATTGGTGGCGATGTAAGCTGTGGTGGTAGTGTTAATTGCAAGATAGCAAATGGCAGGATCTCAGCTGGTGGAGGAGTAAATATATCCAAATAGCATATTGACAATGGTAAAGGGGTAGTGGGCGTGGACAATAATACTAAAAAAAGGAAGAACGGATATACCGCTCTTCAAAACATTAGGTACATAATTGGCGACTCATGGGCATTTGATAAGCTAGTATTTATATATTTTGGGATATATACGGTGCTATCCTCTATCTCTCCCTTTGTAGGGATACTATTTCCAAAATTTATATTAGATCAGTTGACTGGTCAAAAAGATATACGTACTCTAATAATGCTTATCGCAGGCTTTTTCCTATCATCGGCTGTAATAGGTTATTTCATGGCATATATGCAGGCAATATATTATCCCCATATGATAAAGATACGATTTATCTATATAAACAGGATTAGTGAAAAATGCATGACTACGGACTTCAAGAATACCGAGGATCCTAAATTTTTAAACGATTTGGAAACCGGATTTCGCGCACTGGAAAGTAATGATAAGGGTGTAGAGGGGATTTTACACAAACTGTTCTCCCTTGGTGGAGGATTTATAGGATTTGTCGGATACATCACCATTGTAGCTACCCTAAGCCCTTTGGTGCTCCTATATCTCATCAGTAATGTGCTTATTTCATATTACTTTACTTTATCCGTTAAGAGGTATGAACATAGCAAAAAGGACGAGGTTTCAGACAATGACAGGAGGTCTGGATATGCCTATAACCTCATGTATGATTTCTCATATGGTAAGGAGCTTAGAATTTATAGCCTTTCAAATTGGATAGGGAATATATTCAAACTCTATAAGGATAAGCGTTTGGAAACCCACAAGGATATAAGGTATCGTTATTTTAAGGCAGGACTGGTGGATATATTGCTTCTCCTTATCAGAGAAGGGATTGTCTATGCTTATCTAATCTATTTGGTTCTTACGGATGGGCTATCAATAGGCAATTTTACTATGTATTTTGCTACCATCGCAGGGTTTGCGGGATGGATGCAAAAGATAATGGATGATATTGCTCATATCAGAGCCCAAAATCTAACGGTAAACGATTTAAGAAGTTTCCTTGAGGTGGAAGAGGAAAAGGAACCAAAAAATCCAATGCCTATTCCAAACCCTCCTTATGAAATTGAATTTAAAAATGTATCTTTTAAGTATCCAGGCAGTGAGGATTATATATACAAAAATTTGAGTTTGAAGATTCCTGCTCGACAGAAACTTGCCATAGTGGGACACAATGGTGCTGGCAAGACCACCTTTGTGAAATTGTTGTGCCGACTTTATGAACCTGATGAAGGTGAGATATTGTTAAACGGAATCAATATACAAAAATTCTCAAAGAAGGAATACAGCGAACTGTTTTCCGCAGTATTTCAAGAGGTAAAGGTATTGGCATTTTCCGTTGCCGAAAATATTGCTGTATGCAGTCCGGAAAAGATAGATTATGAGAGGGTAGCTCAATGTCTGGAGAAGGCAGATATGAGCGAAAGGATAGCAAGTCTAAAGAACGGGGTTCATACCAGCATGCAGAAGTTCCTTGATGATGAGGGCATAGAGTTTTCCGGTGGCGAGAATCAGAAGATCTCCCTTGCCAGGGCACTCTATAAGGACGGAGATATCATTATACTCGATGAGCCAACTGCAGCTTTGGATGCCCTTGCGGAATATAAGACCTATACCCGGTTCAACGATGTAACCCAGGATAAAACTGCAATCTATATTTCCCATCGCCTTGCTAGCACTCGCTTTTGTGATAAGATTGCCATGTTTGAAAATGGTAGGCTAGTGGAATACGGGACCCATAAGGAATTGCTTGGCAAAGGCGGTAAATACGCAGATATGTTTAATATTCAGGCACAGTACTACAAAGATGGGGAGGCGATCAGAGTTGAAGGGGCTTAAGTTTGACGGAATGAAAAAGGATTTTTTAGTTGCTAAGTATTTTCTACGCCTTACCCATAAAATTTCTAACAGATATATACCTCTACTGCTGGTATCATCTATTTTCAAAGCGATAGCTCCGTTTATCAACATAATAATGCCTAAATTTATTATCGATGAACTTATGGGGCAAAAGCGAATAGATCACTTCATTCTATACGTAGCAATAACCATCCTAGGAAACGGGCTATTTGAGCTAATCAATAGATTTTTTGATACAAAAGTTGATATTGCCAACATGGCACTGATTAATGGGTTTGAGCTATATATGGGAAAACACATAATGAATATGGATTTTGAAAAAATCGAAGATCCTGAGATATTGGATTTAAAGGAAAAGGCCTTGTTTCCCATCAATAACCAAGGGGTTATGTGGCGCATGATAAGCAGCATAATAACCCTAGTTCAAACTATCATTACCATCATTGGGCTTATAGCTTTAGTAGCGACTCTAAATATTATAATAATCATCGTCATTATGGGGATCGTTCTTTTAAATGCTTTTATATTTAAAAAGTCTCAGGAAAACCAATTTAAATTCCATCAAGAACTCATCCCCCTTAACCGTAAGTTTGGTTATTATGCGAGGTTGACCAGCGATTTTTCCATGGGTAAGGATGTTAGGCTCTATAATATGTCACCCTTTATTCTAGGTAAGATAGACGAATACGTTAGGGAAAGCTTTGGTGGTTTTAGCAAGCTATTTGAGATACAGGGCAAATATAACGGCCTCTCCAATATCAATATACAGATTCAGATGGTCATTGTCTACGGCTATA
>JAWLDD010000061.1:0-10016 GCA_041686815.1 Candidatus Atribacteria bacterium
TGATTAAAGAGATCCGTATCGACTTTGTGATCATAAACAAGGCGTCCTTCAGAATAAGTGTACAGCACATCGAAGCTATCTGATATGACTACGATATCTGCATCCTTCCCTACTTTTATGCTTCCCTTTTTATCGGCAGTTCCGTATTTTTTATGTACATTGTAGCTGCTAAGCTTCACTACTTCCTCCAAGGGCAAGCCAAGTTTCTCAACAAGGTTCTTCATGCCGTAAATAACAGGCTTGCTGCTGCCAGACAAGCGTCCGGTACTGCTCAACACGAATCCCTCTTCTGTTACGTGGATGTTATCGCGATCAGATCTACCAGTCTGTTTGCCGCTGCGGTATGTCCCGACTGGCGCACCGGCATAGGCGGTACTGTCTGACACCATTATGATTTTTCCATGGTCTTTTAGCCTCAAGACAATGTCGATCATTGGTAGGCTGACATGCAGCCCATCGCAGATAAGCTCACACCAGACCTCGTCCCTGAGAATGGCAGCACCCATCGCGCCGACATCGCGGTGATGCAGGCCAGTCATTACATTTCCCAGATGAGTTGCTACTGTGATACCGCGGTCAATGGCGAGATTTGCTTGCTCGTAGTTCGCATTTGTATGGTACATCGCTACAGTGACTCCTTTTGAAAGAAAGAAATCTATGGCTTTGTCCGCGTCTTCAACCTCGGGTGCAATTCCTATCAGCTTGAGTTTGCCGTTGCAGGCGTCATATAATTCTTGGGCATGTTCCAGATCCACCTTGGGATACCCTGTATTTATGCCCTTCTCGCCCACTCGTGCACCCCATGGCCCTTCGCTGTGGATACCCATAATCTTAGCTCCGTCCTGGACATTATCCGCCATTTTGCTGAGAAGCCTCATTGCACCCAGCGCAGTACCAATAGTCGTGGGGAATAACGCAGTTACTCCATTGGCAGCCGCTCCTTTTAAATACTGCTTGAGTTCATCCTCTGTGGCTGCATCAGAGACGCTAACGCCAAATCCACCATGATTATGACTGTCGAAAATACCAGGGATAATCCGGTTATTGCCATAGTCCACATCAGCTTTTACAGGGCTGTCATCTGGATAATACTGTTTAATTATGCCGTCTTCAATTTCCAGATACCCTGATTTACAGCCATCTTCCATGTAGATTCTACTAGATTTAATGATCATTTTCTTTTGCCTCCCATTTTTCATTTATGTGTTATCTATAAACATTGTAAAAGCATTGTCTCACTTAATTTAGATCACTGAACGCACATAGGTTTTCATTGAGGATCGGTATCGTCTACTCCTAGATACAGCTTGGCCAAAGCCGCTGCGCCAATCATTCCTGCGTTGTTTCCGTGAGCTGCCAAATATATATGTGGTTTGTGAGCGTATATGCGGTAAGCAAGTAATTCATCCATCTTCTGGCGGACGCCCTTAAGCAAATAATCTCCTGCAGCGCTTATTCCCCCGCCAAGGGCAATGACTTCTGGTTTGAAGAGGAGGTTGACTGTAAGTAGCCCAAGCCCAAGATGATGGATAAACTCATCGAATATGCTCAGCGCTCCAGGTTCCCTGGCAATAACACCTTCAATGATCTCGCGCGAAGGACGTCCCCCACCCATTCGTGACAATCCCATAGCAGAAGCGTAGTATTCGAAACGCCCTTCCTTTGTTTCGCCAGTGGAACAATATTTGTCGCCATGGATTACGATGTGACCCAACTCAAAAGCAGTGTTGTCATCACCCCTCCATGGTCGACCGTCAATTATCAGTCCACCACCGAGTCCTGTGCCCAAGGTGACACAGACTGCGCACCGCGTGTTTTTACAAACACCGCTGTGAAACTCTGCCATCAAGGCGGCTTGGGCATCGTTATCAACCCAAACTGGCTTATGCAGCCTTTTTTCAAGCATTTTTCGCAGGGGAACATTGTGCCAATGTAAGTTTCCAGCACTGACAAGGCCTGTCTGGTGGTTGACTTCCCCTGCTGTTCCTACGCCCACAATTTCAGCTTGATATTCTGCAGCGAGCCTTGATATTCTGTCCACTGCAAGTTCGGGGTCACCTACAACCATGTCGATTTGCCGTATGTCAGTAACCCCTCCGTTCGAGGTTAAGATCCCCATCTTTACACTTATGCCACCAATATCAATTCCAAGGACACGCAAGTCGTTACTCATATACATCATCTCCCTTCATACCAGAACCTTTAAACTCAAAGGGTAATTCAAGATAGCAAACATTGTCTGCAATCAAGTAATCTTTCCATCAACTCATCACTATTGTCTAGCTTCCATTCTTCGAAAAAACCTATGCCATTATCGTCTATATTTATATCCTGAACATTTTCTGCATTATCAAAACGATTTTCTAAAATTGGATAAGTTGTTGGATCACCATATGACTCTCCCATTTTTCTTCTAATCTCTTTAGCATAGGTAAACCCATCTTCTATTGTATCAAAAAAATATTCATAGGCCATCATAATATCATTATAGAAGACAATAGATATCCTGGATTTCTTCCCATTAACTTTTAATGGTTCCTTTAGTGTATAAGTCTCCTACCTATCACCAACCACTTCTAAATCGGCATCCACTTTGGGATCTGCCTTTAGTGCTTTCAAAACTATTTCCATCGAATGAGGTCTTCAGGAGTAATGTAGCATATTCCTTTTTTTTCCTAGTAACTTCCAAGACCCTTTGATCACATAATAGCTCAATATCTCTCCTAAAAACTGAATGACATATCCAAATAATAGGGTTGTACCAATTAATACATAACAGTATAGTGCTTATCAAGTTAGCCATAGATGAGTTATGTTATTTACTAGAATCTCAACTACTGAAATGGCAGTCACAGTAGTAGTTATGGTCATATTTATTAAAAAATCCATATTACTGCTCCTCCATTTTATTAATAATATCCATTAGATCTTTCCGCTCTTGCTCCGTTAAATTACTTTCTCTTACTAAGGTAGAGACAAACATACTGACCGACCCATCAAAAACCCTTTGCAAAAAATTATTGATCTCTCTTATTTTACAATCCTGCTCTTTAATAGCGGCTTTATACCTAAAGCTATTGGCAACACTTTTATCTACAGCCACTACTCCCTTATCCACCAGTCTTCTTAATAGAGTTTTTATTGTAGAGTAGCTCCAATTTTTATCATCCAATTTTTTTACTAGGTTGATTGAAATATGTGGACAGAATGAACTAAATAATTAGGTTAGCGACACATCATATAAAGAATGCAAAATATTATTTTCTAAATAAAGCAATCTTATATGGAAATAACTCAGCTGTCATTATTCCTTCAAAAACAGCAGGATCATTTTTCATGATAGTCAAAGCTTCCTCTTCTGAATAAACTTCCAAGATTACTATTCCAAATGTTTTTTCATCCATACCTAATGTTTTACCTGCTAAAACAAGCTTTCCTTCCTCAAGCAATTCTCGCAATTTATTAAAGTGTCTATCTACTATCTTTTCTTCTCTTTCTGTCCAGTTTTCCATATTTAATAAATGCGGTATTAGCTTCAAAACATAAATAAATTGTTTTTTCTCATTTGACATTTGTTACACTCCTTAAGAATAATTTTGATTACACACTTTAATACTTATAAGGCTTAATTACCCTTACCAAGTATACTTGCTCTGATCTTTTTACTCAAATGTTCCTCTCCTTTTATTGCCTACCACTTTTATTGGATTTCTTTCAAAACTGCTTTGATGAAATTAGTTTTTTCATCCGCATATTTGTGCTTGTTATTTTTATTTAAGATAGATAGTTTTAGTTTAAGTTGTTCATATTCAGCTCTTACCTTGTCATTGTTTCTTAAATAATCCCTGAATTTTAGCTGTTCAAGTAAATATTTATTTTGGCTTTGAAACATATGAATTTGGTGAGTTCTAGGTTCTCCTTTGTCCACGGAATTAAAAAACCTCCTCTTTTGGCAACCCTAGCATCTCAACACTCCTTTTTTCTTAAGGTTTTTAATTCAAACGCTAACGCTTTTTCTTCAATAGCACTATATCTTTCTTGCCTACTTAACCTTCAGAAATCTTAAATTTATCCATATTTTCATTTAATCTAGTAGTCATTTCGTCAATTCTATAAGCTATACTCGACAGCTGCTCCATACTAGCTACATGCTCTTCAACTGACGTTGAAATCTCATGGGTAGAAGCAGCTATTTGTTCTGATATCGCTGCTATTTCTTCAATATTACCTGTGATTGAGCTTTCTTCTTCCACTATATTCTTAATGGATTCAGATATATTTCTAAATTCAGGAACAGTTTTGCGGACTTCAGATTGTATATCTTTAAAAGCCAGCATTGTATTATCGACAATATCTATCTGCTTATCCATTATAACTTCTATATTAGAGGTTGTGCTAGATACACCTTTTATGCCAGCAAGTATATCTGTTATTATTGTATTAATACTTTCCGCAGACTCCATCACTTGTACAGCCAGTTTTCTTATTTCGCCTGCGACCACTGAGAAGCCACTACCAGATTCTCCTGCTCTATTTGCTTCTATAGTAGCATTAAGGGATAATAGATTGGTCTGCTTTGCTATAGTATTTATTACACCCATAATTTCACCGATTAAATTCGCATTCCCATTTAGCTGCTGTATAATTAAAGCCATATGATTGAATGAATCCCTAACATCCTTGATTGAGCGAACCAATTCATCAAGCTTTTCAGCTCCAATATCAGCAGTTTTTTCTATAGCAATGCTACCATTAGCCGTATCTTCAATTTTTGTCTGTATGCTAAGCAAATTCGAATTAAAGCTTTCCAAAACTCTAGTTACCTGACCAACACTGTGGCTTTGCTCTTCAGTTCCTTGTGCTATTTCCGCGATGGACACTGCAACGCTCTTGCTGGAGCTTTCTACGCTCTCACTGGAATCCTTTAAGTAATTTGAAATACCTCCCAGCTCATTAATATCTTGCTTTGTATCTATAAGCATCTGCCTTAGCATAGCTATTGATTTGTTAAGAGCATCTGTTAGCCTTTTTGTTTCATCGTTTCTGGTATTATAATATTCTACTGTGAAGTCACCTTTCGAAAAATCATCCAGTTTTTCTATGACATTAGTAATAGGAGTTGTTATACTTTTTGCAATAATAATCCCTAATATTATGGCGATGAATAATACTAGTAGAGACAAAATAAAGACATTCATTAGACTCTGGTAAATCATATTATTCATCGTGCTTAATGAAATTCCGATGCTTATAGCTCCAACCAACCGATTATTTTCATAAAAAGGCGTAGAGACATTATATACCTTTTCACCGTTATCAGTCTCAAAGATATATCCTGAAGGCTCGCCATCCTGTATACTTATGGCAACTTCATTATTCCTTTCCTTGCTAGCAGATGATAGTGCGTCTACGTTTTCTTTTTCGTCTTGTTTCATTTGAGATATCAATCCATCACTCGATGCAACTATCTGTAAATTCTCGTCTGCAACAGATATGTATTTAATGTTGTCTCTGCTCTGCTCCTTAATCTCAACTAATATTGCCTCAATATTCTCTCTGTCTTCTAAATCATATTTACTCACTTCTCTATTTATAATGGTAACAAGATCGATACCATCATTTTTCATCTGGTTAGTGACCGATGTTCTTATTTCATAAATAGAGATGATAGTAAAAGCCAGCGTACATATGAAAATAATTAATATTACGGATGCTAATATTTTGGATTTTAAAGTTTTAAGCATTTTTATATCCCCTTTTTCAAATTACAAACTATTTAAAGTCTTATTCTCTTTATTCCACCGTAGTAATTCGAATTCTATAGTAGCCCTGTTCCAATATTTAATTGAGCCCATTATTCTTTTCATTATAATAAAGCATAGATTTTCATATAGTCTGCAATCAGAGCAATATATCCCATGACTTCTTTAATACAATAAAAAAGGACAACCCTTGGATTGCCCATTGTACATATAAACTATCGATAAGTTTGCCTCTACAATCTAGGGATTTGGTTTCTCTCATTATAGAATTATTTCTTTGTGTAATGAACAGCATCATTAGGGTTCCTCTATTAACCTGCAGCACCTACAGAAAAAAGCAATTTCAAATTAGTTGTCATAATATTCAACGGATGATGTGGTACTATATTGAATAGCATCTTTATACATTTGGCTTTTAATAAAAATAGTACTATTCAAATTCTCAGAGTCTATTTACTTCATTAAGCAATTTACTACCTTGGAATGAAGGGTTATCTTTTTGATAATTATATATATGTTGTTTGCCTTCGTCAATAATTGTTAATAATTTGTCACTATATGTCTGATTTTGATGTATAAACAAATAATGTTCGTTTCACGTTCTTATTAATAAAGGAAATTAACTGTAGAGGATCTAGAGTATGAAAAAAGGGATAGAGGAGGCTTTTTCTCCTTATCCCTAAGTCCCTTAATCTGGGGACAAAGACTAGTTTATTTTCTACTTCGATGGATCTTATCTATTTTCTTTTGTTCATCTTGTAGTCTTGAATACGAACCACATACCAATCTTTTTTTCTCATCCGCTACGCCAATGATATAGTATTGAAAAACCTTTAGCCATTGTTGAAAGTTTATATAAGCAGGACAATCAGTCATGCTAAATCCAACGTCCTTTGAAAGTCGCTTTAGCTGCTTATAGCTAAAAATATGTTTACATCTATCTCTCATGTTGCCATTTCTTTTAAATATATAAGCAATAAAATCCCAATATAAATCAGCCTGATTTTTATTTATAAGCGCCTTTTTTCTCTTGCTAATATGAAGTAATACACTATTGACACTAGGCACGGGCTTAAAATCAGTTCTTTTTAGCTTATACATAATCTTTAAGTCAAAATATGGTTTTAGAAGTAAGGAACGCATACTTTCTTTATTATAGGGACTTCCAGCATATTTTTTTGCTGCCTCTTCCTGAACTATAAGATAAGCATCTTCAGGTGGATTAGAGAAAGATGTCAGCTTGGATAATATTGCCGATGTAATATTGTATGGAATACTGGAAAAGACTTTATATTTTTGTTTTTCAGGTAGCATAAACTCTAAAAAGTCTCCATGTCGAATCTCAACATTTTCTATATTATAAAACAGTTTATTAAGTTTGCTGCATAGATAAGGATCATACTCTATTGCATAAACCTTACTGCACTTTTTAGCCAATTGCTTTGTAATAATACCTTTCCCTGGCCCGATTTCTATTACTATGTCTCCTTTTTCTACATTGCTTTTTCCTATTAGCTGAGCAACCAATTTGTCATTGTATAGAAAGTTTTGCGAGTTCTCTAATTTTTTCTTAATATCTTTATTTAACACAGAATCCACCATCCTTTTTATCTTGCTATGGATTCATGTGTAATGAACAATCATACTCAATATAAATGAGTGCCTATAGAATCATTGAATTGTCATTATTACAGAAACTCTCAACCTCCTTGCTATAAATCTGGTATTAAATATGGATATATCCAAAAATAAAAACTGTAAATGAACAAACAGTTCACCTACAGTTTTCGTTAGCTAGTCATATATAGTTTTCAAAGCAAAATAAAGCCTTGCACCATGGGCGTGATGCATGGCAAAACAATGCTAAAGGATGTAGCTATATGAATGTTCATTACAAGAATCCATTAATAAGGTACATTGAACAGAACTAGATCCAGGCTAGTATACCTTATCAAATATTTAATTGTCTTTATCTGACAATTAAATTGCGGAGTCTCATAAAGCAAACACCCATTTTGCAACCATCCTTTCAATTATTGATAACATTGTATCATTGCCAAATATTTTTATCAATACTTATTCTCCTCAGGGTTGGAAATTTTATTGATAACAAGCGTTTCCCATAATCCATAATCTATCTTAACTTGACACTACACTCTCTTTATTACTGTGTTAACTTTTTTATTTCTTTTCCTATTCCTTGTAATCTAGTAACTTGAATAGGATCATATTTATTACATCATATCTTATAAGTATGGTATATCTTATGAAAAATATGTCATTTAACCATCAACTCTCTTGAAACAAACATAGAGTAGGTATAAACTTATTTATAGAAGGGAGTTTGGTGTTTTAACATTAAAGACAACCTTTAAAGACGGAGCAATCAAATGATTGGGGAGGTGGGGGGAAGGTGGGGCAATTACCTAATGCACCTGATAATCAACATCTAATAAAAGCCAACGGGTATTATGGATCTATTGGATATTCTGTAGCAACAGGCGAAGAAGCGATTAAGAAGCGGGATCCCTATTTCACCAATCTTAAATTCATTCTAATTTTTCTTGTGATACTAGGTCATTTAATTGAAAGATACATATACATAAACCATGATTTCTATATTATATACACCGTTATTTACATGTTACATATGCCATTGTTTGCCTTTATATCCGGCTATTTCTCTAAAAATAGTTACAGAAAACTTAATTCGGTTTGGAAAATTGGTGGGCAGTATTTTTTATTGCATTTGGGGTGGCTCATGGTGAATCTATTTATAACAGGTGATATTGGGGATTGGAAAACCCCTTATTGGTATTTTTGGTATCTATTAAGCCTTTTTTGCTGGAAGTGGATGGGGATATTTATACTATCCATAAATAGATGTATACACCCTAAAAAGGCTAGAATATTCAGGCTATCTGTTGCCATTACGACAGTTATAGTTGGATGCTTTTCTGGCGCTTTTTGGTGGATTGGCAGAGACTTTTCTTTGTCCCGAACCCTGGTACTCTTTCCTTTTTATTATACAGGGCTTTGCTGTTCAAAAAAGATGATAAACAAAATTAAAGAAATACAGCTTTCGAAAAAGCTGCTTTTTGTATCCATGTCATTAATTATAGCTTTTGTTTTGGGTTCTTGGCTTTTGTATTTTGTACCTATAACTTTTTTGTATCATGCCGAGGGATTTAGTGCCTTTAATTTATCAATATCATTAGGCGTACAGACAAGACTTATATGCTATATTATAGCTGCTTTTCTTGGCCTTGTCATGCTTACCTTGACACCCAGCAAGCAATTTTGGTTCAGTAAATTTGCTGAAGATACCTTCCCAGTGTATATAGCCCATGGCCTTTTAATGCCTGCAAATGTTTTTGCCCCAGTCAGCACTTTAGGATCCCTATTGTACTTCGCAGTAATCATCGTAGGGTTTATTTATCTGGTGTATTGGATTGTGGATTGGGGTCGTAGCCATAAACTGAAACTTCATCTTCGATAATTTTCTGTCTTCCTAGCCTTTACCCATATTAATCTCTTTATTCATTTTCATTGTTTTATGCAATATGGGTCACGAAAAGGGCTTTATTTTGCATAAAGCTTTATCAAGAAGCAAATATAGTTTTATGAAAAAGAAAATATAGTACTATTAGGTTTGGGTTAGCTTTCAAGGGTAAAGACTCAAGGATTAAGGGATTTTAAGACATAAACATTTCTTAATCCCAATAATGTTTGTTTCACAATTAATAAAAAATGCTATGAAAATCTAACTTGTTATTTAATCGAAACATCTCGCTTGATTACCAAATCTTCGTTTGAACACGGATAGTGATTTTCTTCGTTTTTTTGAAGTCTGCTCCCGAGCGATATACTAGCGTAAATGAATTATCATCTTCTATTTTCTTAGGTGCACTAAGAAAAATAACATTGGCATAGCTTAGGGAATTAGTGTATATTTCCCGATTCTTTTCGAAGGGAAACTTGGTTTCTTCTGCGTCTAAGGCATGAATGAAGAAATTCCAATTATAAACTTCATCTCGAAAGGTTGTCGTATGTCTTTGAAATTGGTCACCTCGGCTATACAATCCTAAAATCATGACCCAATCTGTAACACCATAGCAGCCAATAATGTATAAATCATTGTCAATCTTTATTACTTCGTTTGATGTAAAAACAATGTCATCGGTCGCGACCTCATGTTTATAGTTTATAGCAGACGTATCGCCCCAAAAGTTATTGTTAGCATGTAGGAGACTA
>JAWLDD010000062.1:0-9948 GCA_041686815.1 Candidatus Atribacteria bacterium
GACGACGATGACGATAGACATCATTATAATGATGATCACCACCACGATGATGACAATTATCATCACGATGATTATGACAACGATGACGATGACCATTACGATGATGACGATGACCATCACGATAATCACCATCACAGGAGTACATCTTCTTCAAAAACAAAACAGTCATCAAATCAGGATTCAAAAGGAAAGATCTCGGCTGACAGGGCTAAGGCTATTGCCCTTGAGTTGACAGGCGGTGGAACTATAACGGAGTTTGATATAGATGATGATGAGTACGAAATAGAGATAAAAGCAAAAGGGAAAAAAAACGAAATTGAAATAGATGCTTATACAGGTAGGGTCCTAGACTTTGAGGTAGAGGATGACAATTAAGTATTGCCGAGAAGTAATGCTCAATAAACCCTTGGAATATTGCTAAATCAAACAAACAATGCTAGAATATAGCTATCAATAAGGGGCAGAACAGCAGGTTGGTTCTGCCTTTTTGTATAAGGAGGATGTATTTTGAAATTTCAATTCGATTCACTTGCTTATAGTTATCCATCCAAAAGAAATGTTGTATATGGCAAGAAAGGTATGGTAGCTACAAGCAATCCTTTAGCAGCTCAGGTAGGGCTTGAAATACTGAAAAAAGGAGGCAATGCCATCGATGCTGCCATAGCAACAGCAGCTACGCTGACAGTTGTTGAGCCCACATCCAACGGAATAGGAGGAGACGCTTTCGCTTTGGTGTGGGTAGGTGATAAGCTACATGGGTTAAACAGCAGTGGCCCATCGCCAAAGGCACTAACTCTAGAGGCGTTGAAAGAATTAGGACATACTGAGATGCCCAAATACGGTCTAATACCTGTCACTGTTCCAGGTGCACCTGCCGCTTGGGCAGAGTTATCAAAGAAATTTGGTAGGCTACCCTTTGAAGAAGTTATAGAGCCTGCTATTAGATATGCCGAAGAAGGTTATGTTATTCAGCCTAGAGTAGGCGAAGATTGGGCGGCATCATACAGGGTTTACTCTCAGGAAAGGGAAAAAGGGGAAGAATTCCAACCCTGGTTTGATACCTTTGCACCAAAGGGCGATTGTCCAAAGATTGGTGATTACATTACATTAAAGGATCATGGAAAAACCCTAAGAGAGATTGCAAAAACCAAGTCAGAAAGTTTTTATCGCGGAGATCTGGCTGAGAGTATTGACAGCTTCTCTAAAAAATATGGTGGGTTTATTACCAAAGAAGACCTAGCCGCCTATTATCCGGGATGGGTAGAGCCAATAAGCACCGACTATAAGGGGTATGAAGTATATGAAATACCTCCAAACGGTCATGGAATAACGGCACTGATGGCTTTGAACATTTTAAAGGGAATGGAACTTGGCCCGAGAGATTCCTTTAACAGCACTCACCTACAGATAGAAGCCCTAAAGCTAGCCTTTACCGATGTGCAGAAGTATGTAGCGGATCCAAAGGTAATGAAGATAAAAATTGAAGAGCTTCTTTCCCAGGAGTATGCTGACGAGCGGAGAAAACTAATAACAGACAAAGCTTTGATGCCCGAAGCAGGCAATCCTGCCAAAGGTGGTACTGTTTACTTATGCACAGCCGATGATGAGGGGAACATGGTTTCATATATCCAGAGCAATTACATGGGCTTTGGTTCTGGACTTGTTGTACCAGGCACTGGAATTGCACTTCATAATAGGGGAGCCAACTTCAACCTGGACGAAGAGTCCGACAATTGTGTTGGTAGTTGCAAGAGACCTTATCACACCATTATCCCCGGATTTTTAACCAAGGGAGGCAAACCAGTTGGACCCTTTGGAATCATGGGGGGCTTTATGCAGCCACAGGCCCATCTTCAGGTTATGATAAATACAATAGATTATAATATGAATCCTCAGGAAGCATTAGATAGGCCAAGATGGCAGTGGGTTGGAGGCAAGACCGTAGAAGTAGAACAAAGCTTCGATAATAGGTTGGCCTTGGAACTTATGCGTGCAGGACATGACATTGTGGTTAAAGCTAACAGTGTAACTTTTGGAAGAGGACAGATAATTTGGAGAAATGATGACGGTGTTCTGTGCGGTGCAACGGAACCAAGAACAGACGGACAAGTAGCAGTTTGGTAATATTACTCCTCACTACCAGTTAGGTGGTGAGGAGTTTTTGTGCCACGGGACCTGTCCCCATGGCTCTCCCATAATATATCTATCGTTTGCCTTGAAGTTTCATGTAATAATGGAAGCCTGAATAAACTCCGGGAAATGCTATCCAGGCTATAATGCAGTATTTGATAAAGGTAGCAAAATCGCCAAATATACTTCCAATGATCAGGATAATTACCAATGGAAACGTAATGTAGCCTAGCAATTTATGGGCAACTCTCCAAGTAGATTCATCCCTGATGGTCCAAGGCAATCTTAGACCCATATATCTGTTAAATGGAATCTTAGGCGCAGTATTGCCTATTAGTATCATTATTACGACAACAATTACGGTGCTAAAGATTTCACTTTCTTTGCTGCTAGGTTTGGTTATTTCCGGTAGCCAATTGATAGCGCTAAAGCATATAACGGTAAACACCATAGAAAAGCGATTTAGTCTTCTCATTGTTTTTACCTTTGGATTATCAGTTGATAGATTAGCGATTTTAGGTGTGTAAATATCAAATAGAATGAGAGCCACAAACAGTAAAATGCCAAGTATCACACCTTGGGTATTAGTATTCTTACCGAAGAATCCCAAGCCCAATATTAGAATTGATATGATAGCAAAGCTAAGTTGTACCCAGCTATATTTAACTGTCATAATATTACTCCTTTCCGAAAAATGAAATGAAATTATTAAGTGTTTCCTGCAATACAGTAAGATTTATTGAATAGATGACATACTGTCCCTTTTTCTCTGAACTAACCAGTTCGGCATTTCTCAAAATATCCCGATGTTTTGTTATAGCAGGTCTAGACATGTTAAAGTGCGCTGCAATTTCGCCAGCATTCATGTCTTTTTCATTAAGTAGTTTCAATATTTGTCTACGGGTTGGATCACTTAGCGCTCTAAATACCCTTGACAACAGGGCACCTCCTATACAGCATTCTGTATTCAATCAACGTTAATATATTTAACTAATTAGTTAAATATATTATAGCATGATGCATATCAAATGTAAACTATGAAAATATCATTTATTGTAACCATATCAATATCTCATTCATATGTCTAACTTAGAGCAAATCTTGCACTGGATTTATTGCTAACCTAAACAAATAATGCTAAAATATAGCTATCAACAAGGGTATCAACACGGCAGGCGGAACAACAGGTTGGTCCTGCTTTTTTTTAATATTAATCAGTCCTAAATATAAAGCTGGGGGGAATGGACATGTCAAAGGTAACAATCAGAGATATAAGAGCTATTTTAACGGCGCCAGCGGGTATAAATCTAATAGTGGTCAAAGTTGAAACAAACGAGCCTGGGTTATACGGTTTGGGCTGTGCAACATTTGCGTATCGTGAGAAGTTGGTGGCCTCTATGGTAGAGGACTATTTAAAACCCCTGTTGGTTGGCAGGGATGTAGCCAATATTGAGGATCTATGGCATCTTATGAACAACAATTCCTATTGGAGAAATGGTCCTGTAACCAATAATGCTATTTCAGGCGTTGATATGGCTCTATGGGATATCAAGGGCAAGATGGCCAATATGCCCTTATATGACCTATTGGGAGGCAAATCCAGGCAAGGCGTTGCAGTCTATCGCCATGCAGATGGCAAGGACCTGGATACAGTAGTGGAAAACGTGCAAAGATATAAAGAGCAAAAGATAAGGCATGTCAGGATCCAATGGGGTGGATATGGAGGGGAAGCAAGGGAACTTAACTCGCCATCAGGATCTCCCCATGGGATATACTATTGTCCCGATCAATATATCAGCGATACCTTAAAGCTATTTGAACATGTAAGAGGACAGCTAGGTGATGATATTGAGCTGCTCCATGATGTACATGAAAGGATACCGTCCATCGACGCCATCAGGCTGGCAAAGGCTTTAGAACCCTACAGGCTATTTTTCTTGGAGGATGTGCTACCACCTGAGCAAGGGGAATGGCTGAGGTTACTTAGGCAGCAGACTTGCACACCCATTGCTATAGGAGAACTGTTTAATAATCCAAAGGAATGGGATTATCTCATCACAAACAGATTGATTGATTTTATCAGAGTCCATATAAGCCAAATAGGAGGCATAACCCCAGCCAGAAAGCTAGCAATTTTCTGTGAGCAATTTGGTGTGCGAACTGCCTGGCATGGTCCTGGAGATGTTTCACCCGTTGGTCATGCTGCAAATATCCACCTGGATCTAGTATCCCATAACTTTGGCATCCAGGAGTGGTGTGGTATATCCGATGTCCTCCATGAGGTATTCCCAGGAAGTCCAATTCTAAAGGACGGATATGTCTATGCAAATGATAAGCCGGGATTGGGGATAGATATAGATGAAGAATTGGCAGCTAAATATCCGTGTAAGACCCAAGTAACCATGTGGACTCAGACCAGATTACCTGATGGCACCATAAATACACCGTAAAACCAATGAGAAGGCAGGTGTCAATATATAAATGAGAAAGGCATTCGTAACAGGTGGCAGCAGAGGGATTGGCAGGGGTATTGCAAAGGTGTTGGCTAAGGAAGGTTATGATGTAGCCATCACATACAATACCAAATTGGATGAGGCTAAATCCTTGGCAGCCGAAATTGAGCAATTAGGCAGAAAATGTTTCTATTATCAAGCTAGCCTAGAGCAGGATGATGTACCGGAGAAGGTAACAAAAAGGGCTATAGAAGATCTTGGAGGTATAGATCTATTAGTGTGTAACGCTGGTGTAACCAGACACAACAGTCTGCTAACGGTAGACCGAGAATCCATAGATTTTCTTTATAAGCTGGATTACAGAAGCTATATACTATGCTCCAAAGTAGCTGCCAACTATATGGTTGATAACAAAATAAAAGGGAATATAATATTTATCTCATCAACCAGGGGCATAAGAGCTTATCCAGAGGATTGTCTATACGGTTCGCTAAAGGCAGCCCTTAATAGAGCAGTGGAATCCATGGCACTAGAGATGTCCCATTACGGTATTAGGGTCAATTGCGTCGCTCCAGGTGCCACGGCCAACAGGGGCAACTACACTATGGAAGAATTGACTAAAAGCAATATCGCAAAGAAAATACCTGCTGGCAGATTTGGCACACCTGAAGAGGTAGGTTATTTGGTAGAATACCTAGCTTCCGACAAGGCAGAGTATATTACCGGTGTAACCATTAAGATCGATGGAGGCCTCATTTTGCCGGGAATGCCTGAGGACAATTCTGAGGAAGCGGGCTATGGTTGGTCAAAGATGAGGTTTAAGCAGTAGGAAATAAACTTGAAAGGAAATAACAAACATGCTAAAAAGACTTATTAAGGAACGTCCTGAAATTTTAATGTTTTTTGTATTAATATCAGCGATATCATTGGGAAACGGCTTAAGCGACGGAGTTTATTCCAACTATTTTAAAGAAGTTTATCAGGTTACGGCATTTCAGCGAGGGTTAATTGAGTTCCCCCGTGAACTACCAGGACTATTGTGTGCATTTGTCATCGGCATCTTAGGCTATTTGGGTGATTTAAGAGTTGCCTTTGTGGCGCAGCTGTTAGCTATTATCGGCGTTACCATGCTGGGACTTTTTACTCCTGTTTTTGGAGTAATGCTTATATTTCTATTCATCAACTCCATGGGTATGCACCTTTTGATGCCTCTTCAGGATTCTATCGGTCTGTCCTTGGCTGAGGAGGATCAAATCGGACGCCGCATGGGGCAGTATTCCAGTGTAAGGGCTGCATTTAGCTTAGTTTCTGGGGTATTGGTGTATTTTGGATTTAAAACTGGTTTCTTTACTTTCAACACATCTGTTAAAGGGATATTCTTGGTATCGGCAGGTGCTTTTGTAGTTGCTGTGTTTATGACCATAGCAATGATTAGGCGGATCAAGCCTCGAAGATTGGCACCTCAAAAGATCAAGCTTGTTGTTAGAAAGGAATACCGTTATTTTTATCTGCTAACAATATTACACGGAGTCCAAAAACAGGTTGCATATGTCTATGGTACATGGGCAATCGTAGATATATTGCTAAAGAAGGCAGATACCCTGGCAATGCTCAGCATTGTGGTAGGGTTTATATCCATTTTCTTCTTGGATAGGATTGGAAAGCTGATAGATAGATTCGGTGTTAAGCGTATGATGTATGCTGAGGCTCTTATATTTATCGGTGTCTATTTGGTATATGGTTTAGTGGTATGGGGTATTACATCAAAGACTCTTCCAAGCCAAGGCCTTGCTGTGTGGTTTGTGTATCTGCTGTTTATATTGGATAGATTGTCAATGCAGATGGGTATGATAAGATCTGTCTATTTGCGTTCAATCGCTCTTAGCGATGACGATGTTATATCAACATTATCTATGGGAATCAGCTTGGACCACCTGATAGCCATACTGGCGGCTATTGCTGGAGGGTATATCTGGTCTAAGTGGGGCAGCCAGTGGGTTTTCTTCTTGGCGGCAACATTCTCACTGGGTAATCTGTATGTAGCCTATAAGGTCCAGCGGGAGGATAAGCTGAATCAATCCAATGAGATATTGACTCGTGAAATCTGAGAATTGAGCCATGGGGACATGAGCCATGGGGAGAGCCATGGGGACAGGTCCCGTGGCTCATTTTTAATAAGAAGGGTTGATTTCCCATCATATTTCCATAAAACCCGAATCTGTGATAAATACGTAAGCTGAACTCTTCTGATATTTTAAGGAGGATAGTAGATGATTCTATTGAAAGCTAAGGCTATGCAGAGGGCTATAGAGAAGTATCCAAGAAAGAGAATCTCATTGAAAGAGCTATATGAAATGTTTGAAGAAATAATTGTTGGAACAGATATACCCCTATATTCTTTAGAATTTGAAAATGCATTCCAGCAGGCCATAGAATGGCTGGTAAATCATAATATAATTAGACCTATTAAGTCCAGCAGCATGAATCACCATGGTCTGTACTTAAGATATGCGAGGTGTACTCCATTAATAGATAATAGTGAAATTCAAAGGGAGATAATCAACAATGTCAAAAAGCCAATGGACATCAAATACTATCTTTCCAATCCAAAGGATTATGTAAAGGATAAAGAATATATAATGGTCTTATTGGATTTTATAAAATCCGAAGAAAAAACTTGGATGACTGTAAATGAACGTTCCTACCAGCTTTTTGGAGATGAGAAGTTCTTAAAAGGGAGTGAGCGAAATAGAAGGCGCGGGGAAACAATTCTTAAAAGGCTTGGCTTGACCCATGATGATCTGTATTGCTTTGCAACACTGGAACCTTTTTTCTGCTTTATAAAGGATGATCTATCAAGTAAGGAGAATAGAAAAGTATATGTGATTGAAAATAAGGATACCTTTTGGTCAATGAAATACGCTGCTTTTGATGGTAGCAATTACGAAATAGATATGTTAATATATGGAGAAGGAAGAAAAATCGTCAGCAGCTTCCAATTTATCAGCGAATATGGTTTGAATGAAAATGATGAATTCATATACTTTGGCGATTTGGATCCTGAGGGAATAAATATCTTCTATGAATTAACCCAGATTTATGATAAATACAACTTTAAACCCTATATCAGAGGTTATGAGCAACTAATTGATTCTGCCAAGTTAAAAGGAGCAGCCCTTGTACCAAAGGATCAAAATCTTAGAACAGCTTCACTGGACAATTTCCTAAAATTCTTCTGTGATGATACAGCTAGTTATATAGAAAACATCATATTAAGCGGTAGATATGTACCCCAAGAAGCCTTTTCTTTAAACAAAATGAAGCAGTTGTTTAAGGTTTAACATAATTTGAACGTGGAGTTTGATATATATGGCTAAACTATACCCTGATTACGGGATTGAAAATGACATGGACCTGATCCTTGAAGAGTCATATGGAAAATATGAGCAGCTAGCTGGCATTATTCGCACATTTCGTGATGAACTCGATGAACGCATGGAGCAGCTGAAGGTGTTTTATCCTTTTGCGGATATACTAAGGCGTAACCGAGGGAAGGAAGAGACAGATTATCCTGTGCCTGAGCTATGCATGGCTGTGCTTACCTTTTTGCTTCACGAAGGGAGACTGAAATTTCAAGGTCTGATCTTTAAGGATATCGAAGAGTTTATTGATTTAACGGTTAGAACACTTATGGACAAGCAATTATCAGCTGAGGAGCTTGTCTCCCTTACCAATACGGTGCTAGACGAGTTACAGAACAATGGTGCAAATTATACTGTCCCCTATTATAGTTTCATTTCCAATAACAAAAAGGAAAAACACATTAAGCTGATTGAAATGAAGCTCTCTGATGAAGATGGTAAGCTATACTATCATATAACAAAACAGGGTTTGGACTTCTACTTGAAAACAAAAGAATTTCCAGAAGAAAGTCAAATAACCATAAATTTGCTACTTTTTAAACTTCAATTGGAAAAAGGCGCCTTTAGATATGCCTACGATACAGTAAGACGGCTCAATATGGAAGTCCAGCGTAAGCTGGAGCGAAAAAACTACATATTAGGTCTTCTAATGGCAGGAGGCAGTGAAGGTGTCAATGCCTATCGAGAATACCATCGAAGTACTTTACTCCAATTTGACGAAGAAACCCAACTATTTAACGAATCAAGAAACTTGTTGCAAGATACATTTGATGACTTTCATAATAAGATAAGCCTTAATACCATAACAGATAAAGAAAAAAGAGCCTACCAAATGGTAAAGCTAATTGAAGCTGAGATGAGAAAAGCTGTGTATAGTCATGAAAATTTATTGAGAGAGGCCACAAATCTAGTTAAGGAGTATGATAGAATACTCGATCTGCGAAGAAAAACCGCTTTTACTGAACGTTTTAATTTTAATGGTGAATTTGAGAAGGTAGTCAATAAAGACCTGCCTCCAGAGAGTTTGAGATTCTTATTCGAACCCTTGCTTCGACCAAATATCAAAAAGGGTTTTAATCCATTGAGTGTTTTTATGCCACAAAAAATTACAAGCACTGAGAATCAACCAGACAGCAGTTTCCAGGAGGATAAGGAACCTTCGGACATTGAAACCCTTGACATGCTGGTAGAGGCTAGAATTACACAGAACTTTATTATATATGCAGCTAGTTTATTAACCAGTCTATTAGTTCATAATCCTAAGGAGGAAATGAGTTTAAGGGACTGGTGCAATATTCTATCATTTCAATATGGCAGCCAAGCAATCAGCAACGGGGACTTCTTATCATTTTTAATTGTGTTGAATAGAGGAAAAGCACCAGGAGAACGTACTAGACAATATAAGCTGAGGGAAGAGATATTGGATATGGAGAGACTTCAAACAATGGAGGAAGTACTGTATACAGCTGCAATGAAATACAATATCCAAACTAATGATTATGTTCTGGAAGTGGAGTCCTTGGATGATGATATAGATCTTGGGTTTGGTATCAAAGTTACAAATATGCTTTTTAGGAGGATTAATGCAGAATGAATGCAAGCACCAGAGGCCTTTTAGATGTTGCCTTTGAGATAGTCAATACCCTTTTAGAGGGACAAGCCATAAGCAGGACTAAAAATCGAGAGCTTTACGAAGGCTATAGAAATAATTCGGATGTAGAAGAGATGGTCTTGTATATAGCTAGAAAGATGGGTCTGAGACTGTATAATTATGAGGAAAAGCTTTTTATAAGCCCGGGTGTTGCCAACAAGGTCTTTGGATATACCAACTATGATCTCAAACGTAAAATACCATACATAATTCGGAATGACGAGCTTTACCTTTGCTATTTTATCATTATGATACTTATCACCATGTTTTATAAGGAATCAGGTATTGACAC
>JAWLDD010000063.1:0-8700 GCA_041686815.1 Candidatus Atribacteria bacterium
GTTAAATAACTCTAACAAAATTAAGATTTTCTAATCTGTCCAATAAAGATCTCATGATATCCAAATATCATGACCAAGAGCAGAATGATAATTCCGGGTATTGATACCATAGTTGCCAGTTTCAACATCTCTGGAGTAAGAGCTCCATAAATATCCCTCTCTGGAGATGTCATTATGCTGAGAAACATCATAACAGGTGAACTATTTACATGATCAACGGTGTACATGGCTTGAGCTGGATAATAGGAATTCCACATAAAGGCATACTGTAGAGCAGACAATCCCAAAACCGGTTTTAGCACTCTAGGCAGATACCTCTTAAAAAAAGAGCCTATATCTCCTTCTACACCCTTTACCGTTCTCTCCTCTATGGCCTTATATTTGGCGTTGTATATGGACTTTAGCACAAAAACATTTACCAAGGTAAAGAAACCGGTGATGATGTAAGGCCATATAGTTTCCATCATATTCAACCTCTTAAAGAATAGATATTCATGAACTCCACCTGCTCCTATATTGAGTACCATAACAAGGAATATAGCGTATACAGATCTGCCAGGCAAGTTTTTCACCGTCAATGGATAGGCTAGGAGTATGGTGAAAATGGCGTTTACCAATACAGCAAAAGCTACGGCAGGCAGATAGGTGATAAAGGAACTGTAAACAGATGACCAATTGAGGACGTGGTCTGTGACGATATCGTTATGCTTAAAGGCTTCAAAAACCGATATGGCTAGAGGCGCTGTGGTCAGCAAAAGGTATATCTCTACTATAAATAATCCAGCCACAACAGCTACCGGTGCAAATCTCCTCTTTTTATCCCTGGTCTTTATGGCTTTTGGAGCAAAATTGTCCTCAACAAAATACTTCTTTATGATGAAATATACTAAGATTGATAAAACGGTTTGAAGTATATATCTTAATAGATGGGCAGCACCTGCTATGCTATATCTGTCGTACATCAGATTCGTCCTATAGGTGAAGGTATCTATGGTATCAGCCACCTGGTAAACCATAAGATTTCGAAAGCTTGTTAACAGCTCATAATCCATGGTCAATAGAGCTGATAGCTGGATAAGAGCAAACAATCCTATGGCCTTTAAAGCGGGTATCAATTGAGCCCGCAAAAAACCTGAGCTCTCATCTGATTCGCGCTTGGCATTTATAGCTCCCAAGGCCATTATTACAGGTATACCAATATTTTTTATGACTTCTAATGTGGGATAAACAATTCTAAAGACTCTGGGGTCAGCCAGCGACTCACTGGAAAAGATAAAGAAGATCCCGGCCTTGCCCATGGCAAATAGAGTCAAATAACTGAATACTACAGTAGGTATGAAATAGGGAAAAAGGAATATGGTAGAAAAAAAGCGCTGCCAGAACCTGGTGCGAATGCATCCTAGTATCAAAGTCAATAGAAAGGCTGCTATGCAGCAAAAAAGTATGTATTCAATCTTTAATATTATGGTATTTCCTAGGACTCGGGAAAAACCGTCCATACCAAAGAGATGTCTGAAATTTTCCATCCCCACCCAAGAGGTGCCTCTAATGCCCACTTCAGGATCATATTCCTTAAAGGGCAGCAACAGAAAGGTTATAAAGGGGATGATCGTAAATATAAGCAAAAAAAGAAAGGGAGGGAGGGCCAGCAGATAGGCTGATGCCCTAACTCCTCCTCTTCCATGAGTGCTCATTGCTAAATCCTTATCCTGGGTAGACACAGCACAACCCCCCATAAATCAATTAAATTGATCTTGTTTTGCTTCAGTGCTATTCTGTTTTTGGCCTATCGTCGCTCTGAGAATTGGCATTGCCAATCCCGGAGATAGCCTCTCTCATCTTGGTGTCAGAAATGACGTTCTGCATGTTGTAATAATCCATAACCCCTAATTTACCTTCTCTGAAGGCAGCTGATATGGCTTGTGGGATCTCAGCTTCGGCTTCTACAACTTTAGCCCTCATTTCCTGTACCCTGGCTACCATCTCTTGTTCCCTAGCTACAGCCATAGCTCGTCTTTCCTCAGCTTTTGCCTGGGCAATACGCTTGTCAGCTTCGGCTTGATCGGTCTGAAGCTGGGCACCAATATTTCTTCCTACGTCCACGTCGGCTATATCTATGGATAGGATTTCAAAAGCTGTGCCTGCATGGAGGCTCTTAGCCAGAACGGTTTCTGATATCTTATCCGGGTTCTCCAACACTTCTTTGTGAGATTCAGAAGATCCAATAGTGGTAACTATACCTTCGCCAACCCTTGCAATGATGGTCTCTTCTCCTGCTCCACCAACCAGCCTGTCGATGTTAGCTCTCACCGTTACGCGGGCTTTGGCTATTACTTCGATCCCGTCCTTGGAAACAGCTGCGACATTAGGTGTCTCTATAACTTTGGGGTTTACGCTCATCTGTACAGCTTCCAGCACATTTCTACCCGCCAGGTCAATAGCTGCTGCACGTTCAAACTCCAATGGGATTTCAGCTCTTTGAGCTGCTATTAGGGAGTTGACTACGCGGTCAACGTTACCGCCTGCCAAGTAGTGGGCTTCTAGTTTATTGATGGATATATCCAATCCGGCCTTAGTGGCTTTTATCAAGGGATTAACAATCCTAGAAGGTACTACTCTTCTAAGCCTCATTCCCACCAGATTAAATATACCTATCCTTACTCCTGCGGCTAATGCTGAAATCCAAAGACCTATAGGTACAAAAGTAAAGAATACCGACAGAACTACAATAATAGCTACCAATACCAATACAACAATTACGGCTTCTGGCATTATGCAAAACTCCTTTCATAATAAAATAGAGTATGATGAATCCCTAACCCAAAAGGTCAGAAAATCGCATCCTATGTCTGCTTGTATTTCCTTTATATATTTATTATATAGCAATTAAAACCAATATACCAGTTTTTCGGATACAAAATATACAATTATTAGTTAATATTTATAAAGGCAGACCTAAAACTTAGATCTGCCTTCGTAATTTACTTGAATGATAGTTGTTTTTCCTTAACCATTTGGGATACTTGGGCTACGTCTTTATCTCCCCGTCCTGAAAGATTGACCACGATTCTCTTGTCCGGTGCTAGCTCCTTGGCCAGCTTAATGGCGTACGCTACTGCATGGGCACTTTCCAGAGCTGGGATTATACCCTCGGTCTTTGATAGTTCAAAGAACGCCTCTAAGGCCTCTTGGTCAGTAATGGTGACGTATTCCGCCCGTCCAGAATCCTTATAAAAGCTATGCTCGGGGCCGACTCCGGGATAATCCAGTCCAGCTGATATGGAATGAACCGGAAGAATTTCTCCCTTCTCATCCTGCAATACATAGCACTTAAATCCGTGTATGACACCAGGCTGGCCCAAGGTTAAAGAAGCTGCATGCATACCAGGAACCAGTCCTTTGCCTCCCGGTTCTACGCCGATCATCTTAACATCTTTATCCTCATAGAAGGGAGCAAATAGGCCTATGGCATTGCTACCGCCGCCTACACATGCTACCAGATAATCTGGCAAACAGCCCTCGGCTTCGAGCATCTGCTCCTTGACCTCCTGACCGATAACCGATTGGAATGCGTTTACCATGGCAGGATATGGATCAGGCCCTACAGCCGAACCCAGCATATAATAGGTATTTTCATAGTTCTGGATTAGGTCGTCCAGTGCAGCATCTACTGCTTCCTTCAGTGTTTTCAAGCCTTCAGTAACAGCTACAACCTTAGCACCTAACAGTTCCATCCTAAACACGTTTAGCTGCTGCCTTCGTGTATCCTCTTCTCCCATATAGATTATGCATTCCATATCAAACAGGGCACAAGCAGTAGCTGTTGCTACTCCGTGCTGTCCTGCTCCGGTCTCAGCAATAACTCGCTTTTTACCAAGGCGTTTGGCCAGGAGCACTTGGCCGATGGTATTGTTTATCTTGTGGGCCCCAGTATGGTTTAAGTCCTCTCGCTTTAAATATATCCTTGCTCCTCCGATTTTTCCGGTAAGCTTGTCTGCAAAGTAAAGAGGGTTGGGCCTTCCCACATACTGCTGATAATAATACTTGAGCTCAGCCAAAAACTCAGGATCTTCCCTGAATTTTTCAAATGCCTCCTTTACCTCATCCAGCACCTTATCCAGTTCCGGAGGAACAAATCGTCCTCCAAATTGTCCATAATAACCATTTTTGTCACATAACATAGCTATTCTCCTCTCATCAATCTAATCTCTTCTCAAAGCCTTCATAACAGGCTTTTTACAAATATATCCGAAATCTCTATAAAAGTCAATATCTACCTATGTCTTTAATCAAATCAGTTATATACCTAAAGCTCTCTAGGCTAACGCTTGATGGTACGGAATGGTCAGTAGAGAATATATAGCCTCCATTTTCCTTTAAAGTAGGAAGTATCCGCCTAATCTCTGCTTCCATCTTGTCGATATCCTCCCAAAGCAGTGCGTCGATACCGCCATGGAGCACCAGTTTGTCACCATACTTTTGCTTTAACTCTACAGGATCCATTCCTGCTTTTACCTCAATTGGATTTAAAGCGTCAATGCCTATCTCCAAAAGGTCGGGCACAAATGGGTTGATGTCTCCGCAAGAATGCAGCCTTATTTTAATTCCCTTTGAATGAGCCCAATCAACAGCCTTTTTGTGAGCCGGCTTTAGAACCTCTCTGTAGGTTTTCAATGAGAAGAACTGATTATGCTTATACCCCATGTCATCGTACCACATAACGCTGTCGAATTTATAGCCTGCATCCCAGACTTTCTCCAGCAGCTGAATATTAACATCAAGGAAATGGTTGAACATGTCCATGCACCACTCAGGGTTTTCTAAGAGGGCAAAAAGCATTCTCTCGGTACCTAGCATCCATGAATGGGTTACGTCAAAGCCAAACCATAGTAGCCCCTCTATCCAATGTCCTTGTTCACGCCATTTCTTATAGTTGGCCTCAAGATACTTCCAATTGATCCTGCTGTCATCGGGAGTCATCTTGTCCTTTACCTTTAACCAGGAATCCTCATCTACTACGGTAAAGTCCAAAAACTCTGGAGTGGAGTCTGAGTTTTTCCATTGTTTTTGGGTTACACCCCATTGAGAAGTATATATGATATAGTCCTCGGTTTCCTCTATTACCTTATAGGGGTATTGAAAGCTGTTGTCTACCGCAATGGTGGATATATGATCCAAATCAAAGAAGTCTCTGTAGTCCATGCCTTCAGGCATACCTTCTTTGTGCCATCTTGCTATAGTGGCGTTCCAGGGTGAATCAAATATGGGTACTCTGTCTGCATCCCTGTGCTCATACATTCTCTTCATTCGTTCATAGGTTGTTAGTTTGCCCATAAATAAGCCCTCCCTATAATTATATTGTGAAGTTTAACAACGGCTTGTATAGATATCTAATGACACCTACTATTCAGTATATAAAATAAAAATGTGAAAGTATAGGACTTTTTTAAGATTTATTTTATTGTATCCAGCCATGTTTTTGCCATAAGGGCATGTCCTGCTGGAGTAGGATGAACTCCATCTGCTGCCCAAAATGAGGGTTCTCTTTTCGAACAGGCACTGGCAAATACTCCATCAAAGGGTACATATAGGGCACCAAACTCTAGGGCTAAATTTCTAACTACGTGAATTTTCGGATCTAAATCTTCCCTCCACTGCTTCCGATCTTCGGGAGTGGGCAAGACAAAGGGTTCGCATAGAATGATCTTTGCATCTAGTTCTTCCTTTGTTCTGGTCAAAATCTTTCTATAGTTTTCTTCAAATTCTTGGACAGAGGTAGGATCGTTGCTGTCATACCTGCGCCAGCAATCGTTTATGCCGATCAAAATGGATACAACATCCGGTTTTAAGGCTATACAATCCTCATCCCATCTTTGTACCAAATTAATAGCCCGATCGCCACTTACTCCTCGGTTGATAAACCTTACCCTCTTTTCAGGATAGGTTGCACCAAACCATGCAGCAATCATAGATACATATCCATCTCCCAAATATGCGTCGCTGTCCCTGCTTCGGTTGCAATCGGTTACACTGTCCCCTTGAAATAGTACCACAGCATTGTCTCTAATCTCCATTAGATCAAGACCTCCTTTGCATTATTCACTGCATATATTTTATCATAAATACAACAGAATACTATATTTTTCAGCAGTATTCGAAAGTTAATATTATTTACCCCGCTCTGTAACCTTTTTGTAACTCTTTCTGTTCTACTTTTATATACAATTAAAATATAATATAGAAACGTGTTGTGAGGTACTGATATGAACAAGACTAGATTAGGCAATTACATTAAAAGACTCTCCATAATTTTAATTGTATTTACCTGTGGCTTTATCATAGGCCGCAGTCCTATATATACCAATGCTTTTAACTCAAAGTCATCACTCCCTGACAAACAAGTGGATAATCCCATAGAAAGCATCCCTACAAATCCTCAGGATAAGGATCCCGGTTACCAAGAAGATATAAAGGGTGTAGAAGATGTAGAAAATGTAAAAGAGATAAATGATAAAAATGATATTGATGATATTGCAGATGTTAATGACCTAGACCATAACGATGATAAAGACATGGATAATGATATAGATGGTAACATGGGTAATAATGATGAATATGAAAATCTCGATGAAGATATAGATAATGATAAAGGTAAAGACAGTTTAAATAATGAACATGATAAGTCCGAAAACAATGATGAGGGCAATGGTGCAGATACCGAAATCGTCCCTACGGCCAGTTTGATACACAGCTCTGCCAACAAGGATCTAAAGCGTGTGGCCATAACCTTTGATGACGGTCCCGATGATTATTTTACGCCCAAGGTATTGGATATTTTGAAGGAATATGATGTCAAAGCCACATTCTTTGTGCTGGGCTCTATGGCCCATAAGAACCCTGATGTGCTCAAAAGGATTGATGATGAAGGTCATGTAGTAGCCAGCCATGGCTGGGGCCATAAGAACTTTACCAAGCTATCCAAGAATAAGGCTATAGTGGAGCTAGAAAGGACCAACAACCTTATAAAGAAGGTCACAGGTAAATCAAATACACTGTTCAGACTTCCCTACGGAGCATTCAACGAAAAAGTCTTGGAAACCATAGCATAGCAGGGGTTCCATAACATTCACTGGTCCATAGATCCAAAGGATTGGTCGGGCGTTTCCTCGAACAAGATACTCAGGAATATAAAACAGAATATCCACCCTGGTGCAATCATTCTATTGCACAGCAGCGGGTCCAATAAGTCAATTCCCAACAGCATCAAAGCCCTGCCCAGAATCATAGAGTTTATTCAAAATCAAGGATATGAACTTGTTACTATACCGGAACTCTTGGATATACCTATGCCGGAAGAAGATCATCCTCCGGCACAGGAGTATCAATCAATAGACCAAAATATGATAAAAGCAAATATGTCTATTCGTTAACTACATAAGGATTGAGTTGGTTGAAGCTTTTCTCCCACCTGGCTACATAATCTCCTGTAGCCCACTCGGCCATAATAACCGACTCTCCTTTTTTTATGCTTATCTTTCTCATAGGCTTATCGGAGATCTGTCCGTCCTCAATGGAATATATGGCAATAAAATTACCTGTCACCACTATGAGTAGCTCTTTATTGGGAGAAGTATAGGCATCCAAAGCGGCTGGTATCTTCTCCTTTATGGTATCCCAGGATACGTGCAGTTCATCATAGTTTATAAGTTTGCCAACAGGCATTAGACCAATATTAAACTCCTCAAAGGTATTTTCAAAGTTTAACCTGCCCTTTAGCGTCCAGTGCCCATTTCTTCTTACCATGGTAAAGTTGTCTTCACGGATTTCATCCCTTAAACTATCATTGAATCTCATACCTTCTAATACAAGATGAGATTGAGCTGATCTATAAAAGATGTCCTTCATTCCCTCATCGGCTATATCCGATACCAGAATGCCCTTATGGCTATTGGCATCATCTAAAGGTAAAACCCTGTAGCTGCTTTGGCCAAATGGCTCTGGTCCTCTGGATTCGAAGTATTCTATGGCAAGATAATCGTCTCCTACAAACAATATATCCTTTTTAATGTTTCCTTTAAGTTGGCTTCTCTCATCATATGATTCTTTAGTGTTGACCCCCCTGGTTTCCAAAGGCCTCAGTTCGATATAGTCTTCAAAGAACCTATCCATCTTCCTGGTTCTGACCTTTAGCGTCCAAAAACCGCTTCGCCTGGGCACAAAGAGATCTGGTGCTTCCAGTATGGACTCTACCTTGCTATTATGGGCTGAGATCCATATGGTCCTATAAACCAATCTGTCCCCGTAGCCATGGTCGGTATCCGAGGCAGGAACAGTCGAGCGAAGCCCAATAAAGACTCCTGACCTTAACTCTTTGCTGGGGGGTTTTAAATCAGTAATTTGATGATCCGGTTCCCTTTCCACGTCTTCATATCCATCCTCTACCTCAGGTGAGACTTTTTTAAGCCAATAGAGACATCTGTCCATGTACACCATGGCAGTATCCTCATCTATCAAAGCCACATCAAAAAACAGCGCACCATTTGAGGTAATGGACACTATATCAATCATGGGCTTCTCAATACCCAGTTCTTCTACATCAATATTGTAATGAAAGAGAAAATAATCCCCAGTTTTAACCTTTCTAATCTGGTATACCGCATCGGAACAACCCTCATCGGCAACCATAGCCCATTTATCGGA
>JAWLDD010000063.1:8710-9946 GCA_041686815.1 Candidatus Atribacteria bacterium
TGCTTTGCCCATGAGTTTTTGGCTGCTTTTTATGATTTCATAGTCTTCCTGAACCTCGGATATCCTTTTATACTGAGTAAATTTCCATGTTCCTTGAAGAGGTATATTGGAGTTCTCAGGGGATAGGATTATCTGAGAGGAATTTAGTTGAGAAATCCCTTGACAACCTGTAAGGGCAAAGATTATAACCAATATTGCAATACAGATCTTTATACGTCTCAAATTCCTTCTTCCTTTCTATACAGCCTATCCCTAAACAGCGGGCAGCCTTATTGTTACCTTTGTTCCTTGACCTTCGCAGCTTTCTATATGGAGAGTTCCATTATGCCTCATGACTATTTCATGGGACACCGATAACCCTATTCCACTTGAGGACTTGCTGTTCTTCCCCTTAAAAAATTTTTCTTTGACATAGGGAAGCTCCTGGGGAGGTATACCGCATCCATTGTCCTCAATGATCATAACTATATTTCCTTCATCCATAAAAGTTCTATATTCTACAGTACCGCCCTGCTGTGTAAATTTAAAGGCGTTATCCAGGACATTTATTAGCACCTGTTTTATACGGTTTTCGTCTATAGGTATGGAAGGTAGATCCTCTGGATACTGGGTAATAAACTGAATCTTGTTTCTATGAGCCAAAGGTGTCATATGTCCCTTTATATACTCTATCAGTCCTACCATATTGGTGTCCTTTATCCTTAAGCTCATCTTGCCCGACAAAAGCTTGGAAAAGTCCAACAGCTCCTCCACCATGTCCGAAAGTCTCTGGGTTTCTTTTTCGATTATGCCAAGGCCTTCTTTAAATACTGGATCTTCCAGGGAGTCGGTATGATTTAATATAACAGCCCATCCCTTTATGGATGTCAAAGGCGTTCTTAGCTCATGGGAGATAGAGGCTAAGAATTCATTCTTTATCCTTTCCTTTTTAACTATCTCATCTGCCATATAGTTGAGGGTATCGGATAACTTTCCTACCTCGTCATTGGATCTCTTTATGCTCCTTACCTCAAAATCCCCTTTCGCCATCTTCTCTGCTACCTTGGTTACCTGTTTGATGGGGCTAACCACTCCGTTGGCCAATGCAAAACTGATAATACCTGCTATAGCTATGGTCAGCAGACCTATAAGCACAAACACCCTAATAATGTATCTTAGCTGTTCGTTGATGGGCCTTAGGGATGTTATAAACCGCAAAACCCCAACTATCTCACCATTGGCCTCTAAAGGGTGGGA
>JAWLDD010000064.1:0-9915 GCA_041686815.1 Candidatus Atribacteria bacterium
CATGATGGGCCTATAATGTGGGAAGGTATACTATATTTGGCAAGGAATAATGTTAGTAAATCATTCGCATATAAGGTATAAGAAGGTATCTTCGAAGTGGATGAAGCAAAAATAACACTAAAAGCTCTTCTATGATAATCCTAAGAGAATATTTAAACTAGATGATAGTATATAGGGGGAGGGGAGTATTTGATGTCGGATATAAATAGGTGCGCATTCCTAGATGCAAATCATAATTTCCAAATCTTGGAGATGGAGATCCCCAGGCCAAATGCTGATCAAGTAGTGGTAAAGATTATGGCAAATGGTATATGTGGGTCTGATATTCATTTCTATAAAGATGGAAGGCTGGGAAACTTTGTTGTAACAGATCCATATGTGCCTGGTCATGAAGCAAGTGGAATTATAGTAGATATGGGCGCAGAGGTAAAGGGCATTTCAATTGGGGATAGGGTAGTCATTGAGCCTGGAATACCATGTGGACAATGTGATTATTGTAGGATAGGACGATATAACCTTTGTAAAGAGGTAGTCTTTCTTTCAGCACCTCCAATAAATGGGACATTTTGTGATTACATATCAATCCGAAAGGATTGCATCCATAAAATACCCAACGATCTTTGCTTTGGGCGAGCTTCCCTTGTCGAGCCTGTAGCAGTAGCTGTTCATGCAGTCAACCGAGCACGCTTTAATCCCGGAGCTACTGCAGTGGTGGTTGGAGCTGGCCCTATAGGTTTATTGACTCTTCAAGCATTTAAATGTGCTGGAGGATCAAAAGTTATCTGCATTGATAAAATAGATAAGCGTTTGGAGGTTGCAAAGGAGCTGGGGGCTGACGAAATAATCAATATAGGTAAAATTAGCGGTGAGTTAAGCGAAGTGGCCGATGTAATATTTGAAACTGCTGGCTCCACTGCAGCGACACAGACATTATTCAAGCTTGCGCGAATTGGTGGTAGTGTTGTACAGGTAGGTTGGCCGGGTGATCAGATGGTTAGTATGAACATTGCAGATTTTATTGACAAAGAATTGGATTATGCGGCGGTAAATAGGTATGCTAACGCTTTTCCGACAGCAATCTCATGGATAAGTGATGGTAGAATAAATGTAGATAAGCTAATCACTCATAGTTTTTCATTTGAACAAATTGAGGAGGCTTTTAGGTTTACCTTAGAAAATCCTGATGAAGTAATAAAGACTGTTATAACAAACTAAATTTTCAAAGCTATGTGGTGCTAGACTTCCATATTTGTATTAGAGGCTCAACTGTTGCAATCTCGTGGAAAAGCTTTGATACTGAATGCTTGTAAGCTATTAATATGGGTGGGAGAACGGCATAAATATTAGGGCAGAAAGATATTTTTATTATCCTTCTGCCTTATTATCATTTAAATAGTATTCACTACATCCTGTTTACTATAGTTTAGCCTAATGCCTCAGCAGTTTCTTTAAGTTGCTTTCGAATCTCAATCTTTTGTGGGCATTTCTCTTCGCATATTCCACACTCTATACATGCTGAAGCTCTTTCACCCTTATAGTGATCAACTGTTCCGATTTTCTTGTATTCCTCCCGAGCATAATCAGTAATGCCATAAACCCTATGATAATTCATAATCTGGAAGTTTAGTGGGATATTAACATCCTGAGGGCAAGGCATGCAGTAGTTACATCCTGTACAGTATAGTTCTGCTAATCTTTTGTTTTCCTCCATGGCTGAGTTAATAGCGGCAATCTCATCAGAGGTAAGCTGGCTGGTGTTAGCTGCTACCCTTGCGTTCTCCTCTACCATTTCCATGGTGCTCATACCTTAAAGAGCACAGGTTACATTAGGATTGGAAATGACAAAACGTAGGGCAAGCTCTGCACTACTAGTAGATTTGCCAGGTAGTAGATTTTGTATAACCTGAGATGGCGCACCTAGTCTGCCACCTCCAACAGGTCCCATGATAACTACCCCCAAACCCTTAGCTTTAGCGTGAGCAATAGCTTCTTCATTTTTTCTATCCAAAATATTATATTGGCACAGGACAGTTTCAAAATGACCAGTATCTATCAATTTGATCATATTCTCTGGTATATCATGGAATGAGAAGGACAGGTGTTTGATAAGTCCCTCCTCCTTAGCTTTTAGTGCGGCTTGTAGTGGTCCATCAGGCGCAATTATCTTTTCTTCATATGTCTGCCAGTTTATTCCCCACATGTGATAGAAATCAATATAGTCCACGTCCAATTTCTTTAGTGAGCTTTCTAACCTTCCACGATAGTTGACACCGGAATCATCTTCAATCGGGTTCTTGGTAGATAGATATACCTTGTCCCTCCAACCCTTTAAAGCCTTTCCTACAATCACTTCACTTTCGCCATCACAATAATATGGGGCGGTATCGATGTAGTTGACACCTAGCTCAAAAGCTCTATGTATGATCTTGATACTTTCTTCAACGTCAAATACATCTTTTCCATTTACCTGCTTTTGAGGTAAACGCATAGCACCAAACCCTAGAGCAGAAATCTTAATACCGGTTTTACCGAACTCGCGATATTGCATTACAATTCCTCCATTTGAATATATTATATACATTTATAGATGCTTTAAAAACACAAAACATCTTTTTAGAAAACTAAATTATAGGTTTATGCTAGATAAAAAAATGCATACTTACCCACTAGCTACCATTATAATGGAAACAATCCTTCTTTCATAGGATGGTTTAATTTTTAACAACCTTATAAATCGATGCTTTTTTGCCAGAAACCAATATGTCATATTTATGGCATAACTCAAACTCATCCTTATACTTTGCTAGTGAACTTTCAAATTCTATCTTCCGAGCAGTCAATAAAACCATTACTCCTTTGGGTTTTAAAATTCTATGAAATTCACCAAGCATCCTATCAAAAAATATACTTATATCCATCCCCAGATCTTCATAGAAGCCCCACGGGGGATCGGTAATAATCTTATCTATAAATTCATCCTCAAAAACTGATCCCATATCCAATGCATCTGCTGCTTTGACCAAGATGGGCTTTTTTAGATTGGTTTTTTTTAGTTCTTGCTTCAATCTTTTTACCAGTCCTTTATCCTTATCCGATGCAAATATCATATTATAGGGGAAATGGATAGCCCTTGCTATTGGGATAGAACCATATCCGCAAAAAGGGTCGAGAAGGATATCATCAGCCTTTGGTTCGGATATGAGGCTAAGAATGTAGCTTAGCTCAGGTCTTAGTTGGCCTTTGTGCAAGACCTTTTCATAGGCTTTATGCTTGGTTAATCTCAGCATAAAGAAGCCAATCTTTTCGCTTCTGTACAGGAACCAGAACTCTATATCCGGTTTGGCTCTGTCCACCCTAAGGCCATAGGAATGGGCGATTTTTTGCTCCATGCTCCTAAGTAGGCTCTTATCTACAGCGGTTAGTTGGTTCTCTTTAGAGGTTATAATTCTGAATTTCTTACTGTTTCCTACTGCATCCCTAGCCCATTTAGGGCTTATATTCCAACTTTTTAGGGCTTGCCTAATGATATTATTTAGATCGCCACTTTGTAGGTTTTTAAATTGTCTAAGCACTAAATAGGTATTATTAAAGAAGTTAATACCCTTTAGTTTCCGTATTTTTGCATTTGTAGTATAGACAACCAGACCATCGTATAATCCGGTGATTCGAAGGTCGGGTATTAACTTGGTCAATTCCTGGCTTATAAGATCTTGAAGTCCTGAAATGAAAGTAGACGCATAGGTTGCCATATATTCCTCCAAGTATTTATTTATTCCTATGGTATGCCTATTTGTTTTAGCTGTCAAGTATCTTGGAAACTGCTGTAGTATAATGTATAATATTGTTCGATAGTACAAAGGCGGCTATATTAGAGACGACTATAACCTAGAGGGCTATAACATTGGTTTGGGGGTTTGACTAACATCATGTACACAAAAGAAGACTTAAAAGAACATCTAAAAACACTAGGAATTGATCCAAAGGGCACCTTGTTGGTGCATTCATCCATGAAAAGTATAGGGGAAGTAGAGGGCGGGGCTGATACAGTATTGGATGCCTTGTCGGAATATATGTCCGATGGATTGCTGGTTTTGCCTACCCATACTTGGGATCGTATTGATGCCAATAAT
Source organism: Candidatus Atribacteria bacterium (assembly GCA_041686815.1). Taxonomy (GTDB): domain Bacteria; phylum Bacillota; class Clostridia; order Caldicoprobacterales; family UBA3941; genus JAWLDD01. The sequence continues at coordinate 4,131 of JAWLDD010000064.1, forward strand.
CCAAGGTACTATGTAGATGAGACACCGTCCTGTGTGGGAATACTTACAGAACTCTTTCGTAAAAGGCCTGGCGTTATAAGGTCATGGCATCCTACCCATTCTGTAGCGGCATTAGGCAAGGATGCTGAGGACTTTGTAGCTGGAGACGAGAAATGTGATACCCCTTGTGCCAGAAATTCAGCTTGGGGCAAATTGCTGGACAGAAAGGCTACCATCATATTTATAGGGGTGGATTTGCGCAGAAACACATATATCCACGGCATTGAGGAATGGGCAGATGTTCCTGGTAGGCTTACCGATGATCATGAACAGCTCTATACAGTATTGCCAGACGGCACCGAAATATCTGTACCTTCCAGAAGGCATTGTGGCTTGCCTTGGTCGGAGCATTATTGGAAGGTAGAGAATTTGTTCCTAAAGAAGGGTATTATGCACATGGGCAAATTGGGCGACGCCACTGTCAGAGTTTGTGATGCTGAAGGCATGGCAAATCTGCTTTTGGAAATGCTAAAAGTCAATCCGGATATCTTTTCCGATAATCAACCTCTAGATCCGGACTTTGAAAGGGCCTTTGAATAGATCTCTGATTGGCATAATCCAAGAAAAATAATATGAGGCAGTTAATCCGTAAATTAACTGCCTCAAAAAATTCTAGTAATCTCGCATCTGCCTCCAAACGTCCAGCACCAATTTGTATCTTTCAACGGGAAGGCCTTTAAAGGGCACATTGCTAGTGCAATAGATGTATCCACCTCCAGGCTTTCCGTGGGTTAAGCAGTACTTAGCACTTTCTATTACCTCTTCATCAGTGCCGGTTTGCATCAGCGCACAATTTACGTTACCAGCTAGGCAGACTTTATCGCCTACCAGTTCCTTGACCTCCTTGATATCCACACCTGCCATGGGATCTAGTGAATGAAGGGCATGGGGTTCACATGCTACCAATTGATCCAAAATAGGCATTATGTCGCCATCGGTGTGTTTTATGGTATAAGCCCCTGCTCGGCGGGTTTCCCTAATTATCTTGTATAGGTAGGGCTGTATAAACTCTCCAAACATCTTGGGGGATAGAAAAGGTCCTGCATTAAAACAATAGTCAGAGCAAAGTATGAATGAGTCGATGCCTGCGTCTATCAGCTGTTTATTGCGCTCAATCGCGCTATTAGCCATCTGTTCAGCTCTTTCATGGGCTTCATCTGGAGAATCTGCTAACCAGTAGACGAATTCTACCATCTCATCCCCATTGGGAATGGAATAGGTGCCATCGCCATGGGCTGTAAGCATATATTCATCGCCTGTTAGCTTTCTGATATGGATGGCAGTTTCCTTAAGCCCTTCAATGTCCAGGTATTGGATGGGGATAATTGAATAATCCAGCTGCTGATACACATGGATCATATATTCAGCATTTTCTTTAATCAAAAATTCACGCTCTTTTGGGGACTTGCCTATCAGGTCTTCCATATGAAGAAATGGTTTGCCAAACATTAAATCTTCCAACTGAAATTCCAGTTCAAAAGTTGGTACCCTATCTGGGATTTGAAGGTTTAATGCTGCTTCTGCTCGTTGTTTATGAGTCATAAGATGTCCTCCTTATTTGACCGGATACTGGTAAATATAGATCCAAAATCCTATTGGGTCATGATGATACTTATAATAGCTTTTTACGCAAGAGGTCATTGTTAGTAGCTATTATAACTAAACTGTTATATATAACTATATTATACATATTAATTATCACATTGCAACAGCAGACCATGGATTATCTCATGTCATGGAAGAATTATGATTTTGTTTTGACTCAATTCAAAAATGTTTTATACTTATAGCACGAGCAAAATTACACTATCAAGAATTTCATTTCGATAGTTTTAGGGTCATCTCATGTGCTATAATATCCATATAGATAATAAACATATATACGACTTGTCACATTGTAATATCCATTTTGAGCTCTTGTTCGAGGTTATACAAACAACTTTAGGACGACCTGTAAGCCTTACAGTAGTACTCTAGTAAAGCACTTTAATCATTATTATTTGCAAAGAAAGGATGGGTGTAGAAATGTCCCAATTTAAGCATCACGTGAGTGATATGTGTGAACGAGATATTTGCATTTTACCTGTTGAGGAAGAAGGACTTTATTATTTTTATACTACCCGTGCTCCTCATAGTATGAGAGAACCTGGAGTGCCAAGGTTTTATGCTCGTCGGAGTCCAGATCTAATTCATTGGAGTGATCCATTTGTGGTTTTTGAAAATCGTGGCGAGTTCTGGGCTGATCTAGATTATTGGGCTCCAGAATGTCATTACTATAAAGGTAAATACTACCTCATTTCCTCCTTTAGAGCAGCGGGGACCTATAGAAGATGCCAATGCTTAGTATCTGATTCGCCTTCAGGACCTTTTGTCCCCCATGGTGAACCTTTTACACCTGAGGATTGGCACTGTCTTGATGGAACCTTATACATTGATCGTCATGGTAAACCTTGGATGGTATTTTGTAAGGAATGGCTTCAGGTAGGAGATGGACAGATGTGTGCAGTACCTATGAAGGATGATTTGAGTGCTGCAGATGGAGAACCTATAATATTATTCAGAGCATCCCAAGCCCCATGGAAAAGTGATACTTTTATGAAAAACAGAAAGGACTGGGGGAGAGTTACTGATGCTCCTTATATGTATAGATGCAAGAATAGAACATTATTAATGCTATGGAGCAGTTTTAGCAATTCTGGTTATACTGTGGGATCAGCTAGATCCATCACTGGAGATATAGCTGGTCCATGGGAGATAGACCCAGAGCCAATTTACTCCTTAGATGGAGGGCATCCTATGTTATTTAATTCCTTTGATGGAAAGCTTATGATGGTGCTTCATTCACCTAATAGGGGCGGACAGGAGAAAATGTTAATATTCGAGATGGATGAGATAAACGGACATCTATATACCAAACACGAAATTACTGGTAACTGGTACAGTAAGTTTTACTATTCTGATGGAAGGATGAATTTCATAGTATAAGAAGTGAGAGAAATTTTCCCGCTTTAATTCATTTCCAGCTTTTCAACGTGAAAGGATAATATCTCAGCATTTCTTCAACACCTCGGTTCTTAATATCATTAACTATTCTTTTAGATATTGAATGTTTGGATCAATATGTCTACAATAAACAGGAAGTAACCAAAGAAGTGAAGAGGTGCTGACATATGACAAGAGAAGATGCCAGAGCAATGATATTGGATAAATATGGAGCTACTAGATCAGACTTTTTAGGATCGGGCATGGAAGCTGAGGTATATGCTTATGGCCATAACAGAGTATTAAAATTGTATAACGATATGTCTGATGTCAATAAGCAGAACATTCTAAAGGATTTCTACGCTGGCATTGATTCTAGTTCTTTGAGCTATGAACTGCCATATATTTACGATATCTTTGTGGAAAAGGATATTTTAATAACCATAGAGAAGCGAATTGAGGGTAGTAATTTACAAAATGTCTTTGCAGAGATGAGTGCCAGCCAACAGAGCAAAATGATGGAAACATATCTCAGTGCAAACCTTGAATTGAAACATGCAAAAGTAGAATATAATCTTGAAGGTTTTACTCTGTTCAATGACAGTCAGGTTTACTTACCCAAGATAGATGATTGGTTCGGTTTGTTGAAGGAAATAATCCTTAAGAAACAGAAAGAACTGGAGCCCTATTTTAATAAAGATGTGAATGATTATCATAGAAAAGTCAATCATATAGTAAACGTCTTATCCCAGAGTTATAAGGGAGAGTATTCATTAATTCATGGTGATTTTTATCCTGGTAACCTGCTGGTTGATAAGAATGGAACTATTACAGGGCTAATCGATTTTGGATTGATGACCATGTATGGTGATAACCTATTTGATGTTGCCGTAGGATGGGTATGTTTTGATATGTATGACCAACTAAAGGCAAACATATATGAAAGATATTTAAATGTAATAACTAGTACATTAGGCCAAGATGTAAAAAATGCATTATACCTCTATGTCTTAATCTATAGCTTTATTTCCGCCAATTTTTATTCTCGTGATTGTAGCGATGGACACTACCAATGGTGCGTTAGAAACTTAAATAACAGGACTTACTGGGAGATTATTTAGGGCTTTTTTCTAATGATTGCAACGTGTCTATATATCAATGGCTTATTATGTTCATAGAACGACATTTGTTGAACCTGCATAAAAGATTAACTTAAGAATTTTGTAAGAAATAGATAAATGTTTTCGTAAGATAATTGCTCTATAATCACCATTAGGCTAAGTGGTTTGTTGTGTGATATAATAGCCGGGAAAGGTGGGGTATGTGTGGAAAAACCGTGTATTCTGGTGGTAGACGATGATAGGGAGATCGTAAGAGCTATAAGCATAAATCTCCAAAACGAAGGCTATAGGGTAATAGAGGCCTACGATGGACTACAGGCTTTGGATGCCCTAAACACCCAAGATGTTCATCTAATACTACTAGATATAATGATGCCTAAGCTGGATGGATTATCAGCTACCATGAAAATTCGTCAGCAAAAGAATATCCCCATAATCATACTGTCGGCCAAGTCTGAGGATTCCGACAAGATCTTAGGTTTGTCCATAGGAGCGGATGACTATGTTACCAAGCCTTTTAATCCCATGGAGCTGATGGCTAGGGTAAAGTCTCAGCTTCGCAGGTACATGACCTTAGGGGATGTGAATATGAACGGAAAAGAAGGCAAAATTTTGAGGACTGGAAGACTAGCCTTTGACACCGACACCCGTACCCTGACAGCGGATGGCAATCCCGTTAGGCTAACAGCAACAGAGACAAAGATTGTGGAGCTTCTTATGAAAAATATGGGTCGCACCTTTCCAGCAGAAGAGATTTACGAGCGGGTTTGGAATGAGGTAGCTTATAGTGTGGAGAATACCGTTATGGTGCATATACGAAGAATCCGCGAGAAAATAGAAATAAACCCAAAAGAGCCTGAATACTTAAAGGTGGTGTGGGGAATTGGATATAAAATTGACAAGATCTAAATCCTTTAGAATTTGGTTGTATTTGTTAATTGGAATAAATATAGTAACTGCATTTATGGCTTTCTCCTTGGCTAGACGAAGTGATACTCAGAATTCCGGTGTAAGTCTTTTGATAATGGATTTTAAGGATACTCATACCTTTAAAGCCAACATAGGGGCTAGATTTGACTTTTTGGCCAAATACATTACCTATGACTGGGAGGATAGTTCTGAGGGCTCTGCAACCCAAGAGGAAGGTGCCGATGTTGTACATGAAGCACAGGATGTAGAGGATGGGCTTATATTAGAGACAACTCAAGAAGATCTCTTTCGGGAAGAAGTAGGGTGGAGAATGATGGATCTAAATGATGAAGGGCAAAATCTGATATACTATGCTAAAAATCCTAAAACCAGCATCGTCTTGACTAATTCAGATACAGATCTGGGTATTTCTGAAAAAGGCTACCCAACTCTCCCAGAGGGATATGACTATTTCATATACTACAATGGCAGCAAGTTTGTAGCGCAAAAAGGCAACAAGCCTTTGGATGTCTATGATAGCAATAACCAATACAAGAACACTGTATTTGGAAACTATATGAGAGCGTTTAATAATGATCATATATCCCATAGCAGTATTCCCGACATCCGTGGCTGCCAGATTCTTTTGGTGGTAAAAAAGGATATTGTTAGCATTCCCTATAGCCATAGCACCTTATTTTTCCAGAGAAAGAGTTTTGACAAGTTAAAATATC
>JAWLDD010000065.1:0-9860 GCA_041686815.1 Candidatus Atribacteria bacterium
TTGCAAAATGACAAGTCTCTAAGCAAATATTAACGATATTGGTCATGCTGGACTTGATCTCTTCCATTATATCAAAGTTATTTAGATATGCGTTGCCGATTTCAAAGGCCTTATATCCAATACTGTATGTGAAACTGGTCTGATTATAATTCAAAAGATTATAATTTGATAGGGTCTTTAGTATTGGATAGATGCTGCTCTTAGGAGCATTCATTTTATCGGCCAGATCAGTTAATGATAAACCATTGCTGCTATTTGCAACTAGAGTCAATATCTCAATGACTCTAGAGGTTGTTCTATGGTTTTCCTTATTCATTATAACGATATCCCACCCTCTAGGAACTCATTCTAGGAACTTATATAGGACTTATATAGGAACTATATATTCATATACGAATTAAGACAATGTTATCATCTGTAACAATGCTTGTCAATTAGATAGCAAATAGGCGGCTATACTCTCATTTACAATGTTAAGCTTATATGCTATCATACCCATAGGAGTTCTTATAGAAGAGTTATGTTCGTATATAAATAAACTTAAGACCAATCAATATAAATGCCACCAAGTACAGGGGTTAATTATATCTAAAGGAGAGAGTGAGCATGAAGATTAAGAAGATGGAGCTATTTACGGTACCTCCAAGATGGGTTTTCTTAAAGGTGACTACAGAATCAGGCATTGTTGGATGGGGAGAGCCTATTGTTGAAGGTCGGGCAAGCAGTGTAAAAGCTGCAGTTCGTGAAATGGAAGACTATGTTATAGGGAGAAGTGCCAATGACATCGAGGATATTTGGCAGGTGCTCTATAGAGGTGGATTCTATAGAGGCGGCCCAGTCTTAACAAGTGCCATATCTGGTATAGAACAGGCTCTTTGGGATATAAAAGGTAAATACCATAACATGCCCATCTACGATATGTTAGGCGGACCCGTCAGACACAAGATGAGAGTGTACGGCTGGATAGGCGGAGATAAGCCCAGCGATGTTCTAGCCCAGGCCAAAGAAAGATTTAGCCAAGGCTACACCGCAATTAAGATGAACGGAACAGCAGAATTAGGATGGATTGACAGTCACAAAAAGGTTGATGATGTCTTAGAACGTGTGGATATTATAAAGAGTGAGTTTGGCAACGACCTTGATGTGGCCATTGACTTCCATGGACGGGTACATAAACCCATGGCCAAGATACTTCTTAAGGAGCTAGACAAATACAGTATTATGTTTATTGAAGAGCCTGTCCTAGTCGAAAATGAAGAGGTATTCCAGGAACTAAAATACTATACCTCTACTCCCATAGCTACTGGAGAGAGAAACTATACCAGATGGGGCTTCAAAAACCTTATAACCAAAGGCTATGTAGACATAATCCAGCCTGACTTAAGCCATGCAGGAGGAATTCTAGAGACCAAGAAGATCGCTGCCATGGCAGAGGCCTTCGATATTGCTGTTGCTCCCCACTGTCCTCTAGGACCTATTGCATTGGCAGCTTGCCTACAGCTAGATTTCTGTACCCCCAATGCCTTTATACAGGAGCAGAGCTTAGGCATACACTACAACCAAGGCTCCGATGTGCTGGATTACTTGGTGGATAAGGGCAACTTTGAATATGAGAACGGCTATGTAAAGCTATTAAAGAAGCCCGGCCTTGGAATAGAAATAAATGAGGAATATGTACGTGAAATGGATAAGGTGGGTCATGACTGGAAGAATCCAGTATGGAGGCTGGAGGATGGGTCTTTATCTGAATGGTAAATAGCATAAGCCAAAGCCATGATGAATATATAGTTAATTAGGATAGCAAGTTAAAGTGGGCGATAGGTAACGAGAAATTATCTATCGCCTATTTGTTTGTAATAAATAAAAATAAACCTATAATGCTTTTCATAAATCTAAATAGTGATATAATATCAATATGCTTGTTAAATGAACGGAGGTTTGGCATGAGTAAAAAATCCTTTGTTAAAGGTGCAGGGATCCTAGCCATATCAGGCTTGATAGTAAAAGTTATTGGAGCTATTTTTAGGATCCCTCTTATGAATATAATAGGCTCGGAGGGTGTAGGACTATACCAGATGGCCTATCCTATATATGCCTTCTTGCTAGTTGCATCCACCTCTGGTCTCCCAGTAGCCATATCCAAAATGGTGTCGGAGGAGCTGGCCACAGGCAATCACTACGGGGGCTACAAGATATTTAGGATATCCCGCAGGCTTTTGTTCCTTTTGGGAACCATTACATCCATTATTCTGCTTGTAAGCAGCGGCCTTATATCCAATATCCAAGGCAACCCAAAATCCATATACCCCCTTATGGCTATTTCTCCTGCCTTGTTCTTTGTGTCCATTATGTCGGCCTACAGGGGATATTTTCAAGGCATGCACATCATGCATCCAACGGCTCTTTCTCAAATCGTGGAGCAGCTTGGCAAGCTGATTATGGGATTAACCCTGGCGGCTTTATGGCTGCCCAAAGGACCGGAGTTTGCCGCTGCAGGTGCCATAGTTGGTGTCACTTTGAGTGAGGTAGCAGCCTTGGTATTGCTCCTTGGCATATTCCGTAGGGAGAGGAGTACCATACTTCGAAATGCCAGGCTTACATATAGGACCCACCACCAAACCTCTTCAAGGGATATCATATACAGGCTTATAGAGATAGCCGTTCCTGTTACCATAGGGGCCTCCATAATGCCCCTTGTAAACATGAGCGATCAGGTCATAGTAGTAAACCGTTTGGCACCTATAATCCCTAAGATTGCTAATGTGCCCTATAGTCTGGAATCCTTTATAGAATTTGCCAAAGAAAAAGGACTTCAAATTCCCCTCGGGCTGACCTTGGAGAATATGGCCACCACCATGCCCGAAGTTTATGTAGAATATATAAATATGCTAGCAACAAAACTGTACGGAATACTCACTGGTGCAGTAAATACCCTAATAAACTTCCCAGCGGTTTTAACCATAGCACTGGCCATGAGTCTGGTGCCTGCAATATCTGAATCCCATGTTCTCAGGGATATAAAAGGTGTGGGAAGCAAGGTTGTGCTTGGCATTCGACTAACCCTTTTGGTAGGGGTACCTGCTGCTGTAGGACTGGGAGTTTTAGCGCAACCCATCCTAGGAGCTCTATATAAGAACTTCCAGGAATGGGAATATATCTATGGTACAAGGCTGCTTATGACTATGTCTATAGGTGTAATATTCCTTACCCTGGTCCAGAGCTTGACCGCCATGCTCCAGGGCATAGGTAGAATAGGCATACCGGTACGAAACCTATTGATTGGAGCTTTATTTAAAGTTGTCATAACCTACACCCTTGTAGGAAACCCTGAGTGGAATATCCAAGGTGCCGCCATTGGTACCGTTGTCTGCTACGCAGTTGCTGCTATATTGAACTTCATATCCGTCATAAGATATACCGACGTAAAGATTTCACTCACGGATTTGGTCATAAAACCCGTCATATCCGTAGCTGTTATGGGAATAGTGGTCTATTACGCCTATAGTGTGTTGTTTGGTGCAACCGACAGCAATATCATAAGCCTTGGTGCTTCCATTATAGCCGGGGTAGTGGTGTACGCTATCATGCTACTTCTCACCAAAGCTATTACGGCAGAGGATTTGGCTGTATTGCCCAAGGGTAAGAGTATTGCGAGGATCTTAAATCGTTTGGGACTTATATGACATAATAATAGCTATTGATCGTTCACTTCATCACTAATTTGGAGAAAACTAAGGCTTGCTCCATTTGAAAAGCCTACCGCTTCCAAACCGGCGTCCTGCCGGTGGAAGCTGCTCCGGCATCCATGCCTCCGCTACGGCTTTTCTGCATTCCATAAGCCAAGTTTTCTTAGCCAAATCAGTGAAGGCGTTCACTTATCAATAGCTCATTATTCTCATAGAGCCATAACTGTTGAACTAATGAGACAGGTTAATTCTCGATAGGACAAGCAAATTCGGAATACGCGATACTGTTTGCTAGGAAAATGGATTTGTGGAGGAAGATTCCAATGACCTGATAGCAAGACTTCTAAGGGAAGTGCCGTCAATAATCTTTCAAAGACGGGACATGTAAGGCAGCTTCCCGATGTAGTTTGGAAGCTGACGGAACAAACCATTTTCCCGCCAATTAAGTTACTTTGCCAATTAAGTTACTTTGCCAATTAAGTTACTTTGCCAATTAAGTTACTTCGCCAATTAAGTTGCTTCACAAGTCTGGCTATAACGAAGTACTCAGCTATATAAAAGTTTAACTTAACTGGTTCTTAACTGGTTATGGTACAGTTTAAAAAGATTTGGAGGAACCTATGGATAAAAACAGTAAAAGGAAGATAACCATAGTAGGCCTAGGACCGGGAAACGTAGACGACCTGACCCTAGGCGCCTTTAAAGCCTTGAAGGAAGGCTACACAATACTTAGAACCCAAAGCCATGGCGTAGCATCCTTTTTAAGGGATGAAGGCATAGACTTTACCACCTTAGACGATATATACGAAAGTGCAGACACCTTTGAAGATGCATACTCCGCCATGGTGGACAGGATAGCAGAGGCAGTTCAAGCTAGAGATGTAGTGCTGGGAGTCCCTGGTCATCCCTTAATAGGGGAAAGGCTGGTATTGGAGCTTATAACCCGCATAAATGTCGATGAGTACCAAATCGTAATGCTACCCGGCCTTAGCAGAGCCGATGCAGCCATGGCAGCTGTGGGAGAAAATCCAGGATCTCAAGGACTAAAGGTTATTGCGGCTTCGGAGCTGGAGCTAGATCAAGTTGATACCAACATTGCCACCGTTATTTTGGATATCGATAGTGTCCTTGCAGCATCTGAGGTAAAACTTACCCTCTTAAGGGCTTATCCTCCTCAGCTTCAGGTATATCTATGCAAAAACACCAATGATGGAAGGCTACATTATGACAGAGTTCCCATTCATGAGATAGACAGGCTTAAGGAATATGATCATACCACCTGCCTATATATTCCTCCTGTAGATTTTTCAGATCTGGAGGACTTTGATTTTGGGCATCTGGTTAAAATAATGGAGATGCTCCGGTCACCGTCAGGGTGTCCTTGGGATAAGGAGCAAACCCATGAGAGTCTCAAGCAGTATCTGCTGGAGGAGACCTATGAGGTGCTGGAAGCCATAGACATGCAGGATTATGACAAGATCATCGAGGAGCTGGGAGATATCCTGCTTCAGGTGGTATTTCACAGCCAGATTGGAAAAGAGCATGGGGAGTTTGACATTAGGGATGTGACAACTGGAGTGTGCCGTAAGATGATCGAAAGACATCCCCATATCTTTGGAGATGTAACCGTCAAAGATGCCGATCAGGTATTGGACAATTGGGAGAAGATAAAGAAAAAGGAAAAAGGTCTTGTCAGTCATACCCAGATCCTTAGGGACATACCTTCCATACTGCCAGCGCTGATGCGGGCATACAAAGTGCAAAAAAAGGCAGCTTTGGTGGGATTTGACTGGGATCATATAGAAGACGCTCTAAATAAGGTAGAAGAAGAGCTCTTAGAGCTCAAAGATGCATATCAAAGCCAAAAACAAGATAAAATAAGTGAAGAGCTGGGAGATCTGCTGTTTTCAGTGGTCAATGCGGCCAGATTTTTAAAAGTTGAACCTGAACTATCCCTGAAGGCTACTATTGACAAATTCATAGAGCGGTTTGAATATATTGAAAAGATGGCCCCCCTGCCTTTGGAGCAAATGACTCTGGAAGACATGGATAAACTATGGAATGACGCAAAAACAGCAATTTCTAAGGATTTTAATGTATAACTTATGAAAAAACTGGTAAACATATGAATGTTCTTCAATATTTCTGCCAAAAGTTTCATTAATAACAAAAAATATTTGGAAATAAGCAGGAATTTGAGGAATAATAGCGAATATCCTATAAGGATAACTATTGAAGGAGGTTTAACCATGAATAAAGCTGAATTAATCGCTGCTGTAGCGGAGAAAAGTGAACTGACAAAGAAGGACGCTGAGAAAGCTGTAAACTCCGTAATTGGTGTAATTACTGACGCTCTGAGCAAGGGTGAGAAAGTACAGCTGGTTGGATTCGGTACTTTTGAAGTTAGGGATAGAGCCGAAAGGAAAGGTAGGAATCCTCAGACTAAAGAAGAGATCACCATTCCTGCTTCCAAGGCTCCAGTTTTCAAAGCTGGTAAAGCTTTAAAAGACGCTGTTCAATAATTTTACCTAAAGACCGGGGATCCCAAGCAGTTAGGCTCCTCGGTTTTTAATTTTTGGGAAGCTAAGCTAACATTACAGGGGGTGACACAATGAGAGTTGATAAATTTCTAAAGGTCTCCAGGATAATAAAGAGAAGAACCTTGGCAAATGAGGCATGCAGTCAAGGCCGGGTTACCATAAACGGAAAGGTAGCAAAGCCCGGCACCGAGGTCAATGTAGGCGATAAGCTGGAAATACAATTCGGAGACCAAATAAGGAGATATGAAATACTAGATATATCGGAGCACAAGGCAAAAGGTGATGCATCAGATATGTATCGTATTATATGATTTTTGTGTAATTCCTCCCATCAATGCAAATAATAATTAGGCGACCTAACATAATGGACACATTAGAATGGTACATTAGTGTAGCTCTATGCAATAGGGCTGGTTAGGTCGCCAATCCAAATAACTAATGCCACATAAGGTGGCAAGGAATTAAGGATGAGGAGGAAAAACATGTCCTATAAGAAAAAGATGTCATACAAAAGAACGTTGTTTTTAAAAGTATCATGGATTCTATTGGTGACAATTTTGTTGATGGCATGTACTGCCAGACCTGAACCTGATACACCGGGCAGGGATCAAGCTCCAGGCAGACAGCTGTCTGAGATTCAAAAAGAAACTCCAAGGAGTACTACCCCAAAAGATACAACTCCCCAGCAGTCAGCAGATAAACCTGCCCTACCCAAAGCTCTAGGCGCAGCAGAGGGTCAAGAGCCCAGCTTAAAGGTGTTTATAAAGGACGAAAATCGCACCCAGGAGATGAAGCTGGAGGAATATATTCAAAACGTAGTAGCAGGTGAAATTAAAAACGATTGGCCTGAGGAAACCATAAAGGCTCAGGCTATAATAGCCAGGACTTTTGTGCTTAACTTTATAAGCGAGAAGGGACAGTCCAAATACGGCAACGCTCACATATCCACCGATGTAGAGGAAGCCCAGGCTTGGAACCCCGAGGCCGTCAATGAGAAGATTAAAAAGGCGGTACAGGATACTAGGGGGCAGGTCATGGTATATGAGGGGAATTTCGCCCAAGGCTGGTTCCATTCCAATGCCGCAGGTATAACTGCCACCGCCAAGGAAGGGCTCAACTACAAAAAGAGCAACCCTCCATATATAAAATCAGTAAAATCACCTGATGATTCCCCTGAAATTCCTGACGATGAGCGGAACTGGGAATATAGAGCCTCAAAGGGCCAGGTGCTGAAAGCTCTTAAAACCATGGGTAAGTCCTTAAAGGATATAACCAAGGTATCCATAGCCGACAAGGGTGAATCCGGCAGAACGGTAAATCTTGATTTTGATGGAACAAAGGTATCAGCTCCGGATTTTAGGATAGCCATTGGCAGTACCGAGATGAAATCTACTATGCTTGACGCAGTAGAGGTCCAAGGCGACCAGGTGGTGTTTAAGGGCAGAGGCTATGGACATGGTGTAGGCATGTCCCAGTGGGGCGCATACAAGATGGCCAACCAAGGCAAAAAGGCAAAGGACATTATATCCCACTATTTTGAAGGGGTTAGCATCGTAAATATGTGGGACTAAATAAGGCCAGTTATATTGACATTTAAAATGAATACTCCCCAAATGCCCATCATATACTGTCTTAGGAGGGGATAGTATGATTCGGGATTTGGATGATAAAAAGACCACTAGGGGACGCAGTCACAGTATATTGATGGAAAACCGCCAAAAGGTCAGCATAACGGGAGTACAGGATGTAGACAGCTTTGATGAATCCACCGTGATACTGGTGACGGATTTGGGCTACATCACCTTGCACGGGGTGGACCTTCATATAAGCAAACTCAACCTGGAGGAAGGCCAGCTCATAGTCGAGGGCGATATAATAGCTTTGCAATACAGCGATACCGAGTATATAAGAGGCAAGGGTTCCGGATTGCTAAGCCGCTTATTCAGGTAGGGGGGCACTTCTATGACCTTGTCCACTACCAACCAAGCATATATATTTTTGGCCACTGTGTACGTAGGATTATTACTAGGATTGGTATACGACATATATAGAGCAGCTAGGATAATAATGAATCCTGGCAAATGGTTTGTAGCAATCATGGATCTGTCTTTTTGGATTTTGGCCGCTTTTATGACCTTTTACACCCTCTATAAAGTCAATAGCGGGGAGATAAGGCTGTATGCCTTTATTGGACTGGCATTGGGCTGGGGCCTATATACTTTGAGTATAGGTGGCATGGTAGTAAATCTTTTGGTTAAGGTTTACCGGGCAGTAACATGGGCCATATTATGGCCCATAAGGAAGGTATCAAAGGCTATAAAGTGGGTGATTAACAAACTACCGAAAAAGAATAATAAGGAAAACAAGGAAAATAAAAATTATAAAATTTAAAGAGGACTTTTGTTTCCTTTGTCGAATAGTATATATACTGTACCTATAGTCTAAGTCGACGTGCATTATTCAGCTGTCTGGAAAGGAATAGTCCAATGAAGAGAAAGAGATATGTACTAAAACCTAGGATGAAGATTTTATTGGTATTGCTATTCTTAAGCTACTTTGGCATTACCATGTTCAAACAGGAGATCAAAATGAATGAACAGGGTGAAAGAATTCGGACATTAAAGGAGCAGATAGCTCAGACAGAAGAAATAAATGCAGATCTGGAGCGATTGATTCAATATACCGAGAGCGAGGAGTATGTTGAAAAGGTTGCGAGAGAACGGCTGGGCTGGGTAAAAAAAGGTGAGATAATTTTCATCGAAAAGGAAAAAGAAAATTAGTTAGAGGAGGAGCCCTTGTTTTATGCCAGTTAAGGTAGGACGAATTCTGGAAGGAACTGTTTCAGGAATAACGAATTTTGGAGCCTTTGTTGATCTCCCCGATGGTCAAAGGGGTATGGTTCACATTTCTGAAGTCGCTGACGCCTATGTTAAAAACATCCATGATTACCTAAAACAAAACGATAAGGTCAAAGTAAAGGTACTGTCCATTGACAGCGATGGCAAGATAAGTCTTTCCATACGAAAGGCTGAAGCCGAAAGTCAGATTCCCTTTGAAGATCGATTAGCCCAGTTTTTGAAGGACAGTGAAGAGCGATTGTTGGATATCAGGAATCGCGATAACAAACGAGGGAAAGGGGCTTGGCGCGGTAGATAGTATATTTAGATAATAACCTATACAGATAGTTGTTGGATATAGATATCGAGCTAAACGCATTCATTGATATGAGTGCGTTTATTGTTTCCAAAAAAAATCTTTAAAAAAACCCTTGACTTATTTCTCGATATGTTATACAATAACATTCGTCGCCAGCAGGGACTAAATTAATGACGCGGAGTGGAGCAGTCAGGTAGCTCGTCGGGCTCATAACCCGGAGGTCGAGGGTTCAAATCCCTCCTCCGCAACCATACATGGCGGCGTAGCTCAGTTGGCTAGAGCATTCGGTTCATACCCGAAGTGTCAGCGGTTCAAATCCGTTCGCCGCTACCAGTCATAAGGGCGCATAGCTCAGCTGGGAGAGCACCTGCCTTACAAGCAGGGGGTCACAGGTTCGAGCCCTGTTGTGCCCACCAGCCCAGATAGCTCAGTCGGTAGAGCAGGGGACTGAAAATCCCCGTGTCGGTGGTTCGATTCC
>JAWLDD010000066.1:0-9778 GCA_041686815.1 Candidatus Atribacteria bacterium
GATAATATGAGTATGGGATCACTGTTATTGATAACGGTGTCCTTGGTTATGATGCACTTCTCCACATCATTCCTGGATGGGACATCATACATTACATTGAGCATAATGCCTTCCAGAATTGCCCTCAAACCCCGTGCGCCGGTTTTTCTTTCGATGGCCTTCTTTGCTATGAGTCTAAGAGCTTCTTCTTCGAATTCCAGCGTTACGCCATCCATCTCCAGCAGTTTTTGGTATTGTTTTACCAGTGCGTTTTTGGGTTCTTTGAGGATCTGGACAAGAGCTTCTTCATCCAGTGAATTCAAGGTGACAACCACAGGCACGCGTCCCACAAATTCGGGGATCAATCCATACTTTAGCAAATCCTCGGGAAGGATCTGAGACAATATTTCACCGATATCATAGTTTTGGTTGCTTCGAATCTCGGCTCCAAAGCCCATTGACTTTTTGCCTATCCTGTTTTGAATGATCTTGTCTATCCCGTCAAAGGCACCGCCGCATATAAAGAGAATATTGGTAGTGTCAATCTGAATAAACTCCTGATGGGGATGTTTTCGTCCGCCTTGAGGAGGTACGCTGGCTACAGTTCCCTCTAAAATCTTAAGCAAGGCCTGTTGAACCCCTTCACCGGATACATCCCGGGTTATGGAGGGGTTTTCAGATTTTCTGGCTACCTTGTCAATCTCATCTATATATATGATACCCTTTTCAGCTCTTTCCACGTCGTAATCTGCAGCCTGTATAAGCTTAAGCAGAATGTTTTCCACGTCCTCGCCTACATATCCCGCTTCGGTGAGGGATGTTGCATCGGCAACGGCAAAGGGTACGTTCAATATCTTGGCCAGTGTCTGAGCTAGCAGGGTTTTTCCTGAACCCGTAGGACCAAGCATCACTATATTGCTCTTATATAGCTCAACATCGTCCTTTACGGCATCACTATTAATCCTCTTGTAATGGTTATATACCGCCACCGACAGGGTTTTCTTAGCCGCTTCCTGACCAATGACATATTGGTCTAGGATCTCCCTTATCTCCATAGGTTTGGGTATATCTTTTATATCTAGATCAGAAGCATCCTCAAATTCTTCTTCGATAATCTCTTGACATAGCTCTATACATTCATCGCAAATGTAAACCCCAGGTCCAGCTACCAAGCGCCTTACCTGCTCTTGGGTTTTGCTGCAGAACGAGCAGTTGAGCTGCTGTCTATCATCATACCTAGCCATACTTTCACCTCTTCTTTAACTATATGTTTCGCACATAGCATGATGTTACACAACTTGTGCAATGCGAAGTCATATTGTTTTCCTTCAGAGCGTACCCCATTAAAAACAATATGTCCTTACGCTCCTTTATTTGCGAGAGGTAATGACATCATCTATAATACCATAGGCCTTGGCTTCCTCTGCGGACATAAAGAAGTCGCGATCGGTATCCCTCTCTATCTTATCCAGCGGTTGTCCTGTTCTTTCAGCGAGAATTTTATTCAACTTTTTCTTCAGCTTTAGTATTTGCTCAGCGTGGATAGCGATATCCGAAGCTTGACCCTGAGCACCGCCCAGTGGTTGATGAATCATAATCTCGCTATTGGGTAGAGCTAAACGCTTACCTTTAGTACCGGCAGCTAATAGGAAAGCCCCCATCGAAGCAGCCATTCCCACACAAATCGTAGATACATCGCATTTGATATATTGCATGGTATCAAAAATAGCCATTCCCGCGGTCACTGAGCCGCCTGGACTATTTATATAAACCAGTACATCCTTATCGGGATCCTTGGCTTCTAGGAACAACAATTGAGCAACAACCAAATCAGCTGTTACATCGCTGATAGGACCTCCCAAAAATATTATCCTATCCTCCAGCAGTCGGGAATATATATCATAGGATCTCTCCCCACGGCTGGTTTGTTCAACTACAATAGGTACTAAATTCACCTTTTGCTCCCTCCTTATAACATAATATCTTTAAGTGCTCACTTACTTATTTCTCCTCGGGCACCTGGGTTTCCTGCTCAGCTTCAACAATTACAGCATTCTCCATTAGGAAATCAATGGTTTTTTGTATAGCTAGACTATTCCTTAGACCGGCTTCTTGGCTTTCATAGTCGTTTTTTACCCTATCTACGTCAAGATTATACTGCTGAGCAATCCTGGAATACTCAGCTTCCAGGTCTTCATCGGTAACCTCTATGGACTCATCCTTGGTTATCTGCTCCAATGTTAATTGAAGCTTAACTCTATTATATGCTTCATCTTTAAATTGGGCTCTAAAATCTTCCATGGATGAATTGATCATGCTTAAATAAGTCTCCAGGTTCATCCCTTGATATCTCAATCTAAAATCCATATCCCTGACCATAGCATCGATTTCCGATTCAACCATGACCTCGGGTATATCGATTTTAGCGTTTTCGGCTACTTTTTCTAGGAGTTGGTTCTCCATCTCCACCTTTTCCCTTTGTTTTGAGCTCTCTTCCATGTTTTTCCTTAAGTCAGCCTTGTATTCGTCTAGGGTATCAAACTCGCTGATATCCTTTATAAACTCGTCGTCCAGTTCGGGCAGCTCTTTTTCCTTTATCTCATGTACCTTGACGGTAAAGGTGGCTTCCTTGCCCTTTAAGTCCTCTGCATGGTACTCTTCGGGGAAGGTTACATTAATATCCTTTTCTTCGCCGGCATTCATACCTACCAGCTGTTCTTCAAAACCTGGTATAAAGTGTCCTGAACCAATCTCAAGGGTCTGGTTTTCGGCGGTCCCGCCTTCGAAGGCTTCACCGTCTACAAAACCTTTATAATCAATGGTCAAAAGGTCCCCTTCCTTTACAGGTCTATCCTCAACGGATACCCATCTTGCATTCTGCTCGCGGACCCTTTCCACCTGTTGGTCTACATCTTGGTCTGTAACATTATACTCAACCTTATTAATTTCTATTCCTTTGTATTGCCCCAATTCAACTTCAGGTTTAACGGTGACTTCAGCTGTAAAGATAAGACTTTGGCCACCACCGATTTGCACGATATCGATGTCAGGTTGATCTACAGGCTCGATTCCGCTCTCCCTTACTGCTTCATCATATGCTGTGGGACATGCTTCATTGATTGCATCCTCGTAAAAAACGCCTTCGCCATAGTAACGCTCTATGACTTTGCGTGGAGCTTTACCTTTTCTAAAGCCAGGTATAGTTATATGACCTCTGTTCTTGAGATAGGCTTTTTGCATAGCTTGGTCAAATTGTTCAGCATCTACCTCAATCTCTAGTTTGACCTTGTTATTTTCAAGTTTCTCTACATTTACTTTCACCAAAATGTCCTCCTTAGTTTCTACATACGTTTATAATCTTTAATATTATAACACATCATTTACGGTTGTCCAACATTATTATAGTATAATACTGACATTTTACAAGTAAATTAAAGATAATCTCATTTTCTCTCACTTTTCAAAGCCCCTTGCACCTGGCATCAAGTTGAATTATAATTTATATAACCATTTTGATGCTTTTAAAACTGGATAGGCTTATCAATGTTGGTTGATGTACAATTCACAGCGAAAGGAATGGTGTATTTGAACACTTTATTGAAAGAGAAGAACATAGTCATAATGGGTGTAGCCAATAAATGGAGTATCGCTTGGGGTATTGCTCAGTCCTGTATGGAAGCTGGGGCAAATGTCATTTTTACCTACCAAGGTGAGCGAAATGAAACAGCCCTCAAAAAGCTTACAGCAGACCTGCCTAACCCCCGCCTATATAAATGTGATGTTACTCAAGATCAGGATATTATCAACCTCTTCCATGACATTGAAAAGGACTTTGGCGTTATCCACGGCATAGTACATAGCATTGCATTTGCCAAGAGAGAAGAGCTGGAAGGTGCTTACTACGATACCTCCCGTGAAGGATACCATCTGGCTCAAGATATTAGCGCTTATTCCCTAGTAGCTATCAGCAAATATGCCCGCCCTTTGATGAAGGATGGTGGAAGTATTGTCACCTTGACCTATTTAGGTGGTGAGCGAGTAGTTCAAAACTACAACGTCATGGGTGTTGCAAAGTCCGCTCTGGAATCATCGGTTCGATACCTGTCAGCTGACCTGGGACCAGAGAATATCAGAGTAAATTCCATTTCAGCTGGACCCATAAAGACCTTAGCTGCCCAAGGAGTCAAAGGCTTTGGTAATGTCCTAAAGGTATACGAGGAGAAGGTTCCTCTTCGCAGAACCGTTACTCAGAGAGAAGTCGGTGATACAGCTGTTTTTCTATTGAGCGATATGTCCCGTGGAATTACAGGGGAAAATATCCATGTAGATGCTGGTTACCACGCCATGGGATTGCTATAGCTCTCCCAAGCATTCCTTTAGAATAAAAATTCCCATTATAATAAACAATATTCCAGCCGCCAGCTTTAGTATGGTGGCTGGTATGTATTTACACACAAATTGGCCCATAAAAGTAGCCAGCAAAGTCACCACAGTTAGCCCCAATGAAGCTCCCAAAAAGATTGGCCAGGGCTCCTTGTGTTGGGTTACAAGGGTAAACACTGCCAGTTGGGTTTTGTCCCCAAGCTCTGCTATAAACAATAACCAAAAGGACAAAAGGAACAATTTTATATTCATTACCCCACCCTTTTCTCCACCTTATTTTATGCTCAAATGGCGCGCTCATCATCTTTCCATTGCTTCATAGATGATTCGTGATGTCTCCCTTATCATGGTTTCCAGGTCGAATTTATTCTTTATTTCCTTCTCTCCTCTTTGGGCATACTCTTGAGCTTGAGAGGGGTTTGATAGAAAATATATGATGGCATTGGCCAATTCCTGGCTATCTCCAGGAGTCACCAGATATCCATTCAATTCATGTTTTACGATTTCACGGATTCCACCCACACTTGATGCTATAACCGGCTTGCCCATGATCATTGCTTCTAAAAGGGATATACCAAGCCCCTCTGATAGAGAAGGAAGGACGAAGACATCAAAGGCCTCATAATAGTACCATATATATTCACTGTATCCTGTAAATATAATGTTTTTGCTACAATTTAATGCCTCTGCCTTACTCTTCAGCGTTGACATGGCAGGACCATCGCCTACAATCATAAATCTTGTCTGGGGATATTTATCTAATACCAGAGGTACAGCATCCAACAGAACATCTATTCCCTTGGAGGGAATAAGCCTGGCAACCGTGCCCACTATTTTATCCTCCCTGTCTATTCCCCATTTGGCCCTCATGTCCTGTTGGGGCCTTAAGACATAGGGAAAGGATACACCGTTGTATATGACCCTTATCTTGCTTTTATCGATGCCCAGGGTTTGGCTTGCTTCCTTTTCAAGGGCTTTGGATACAACTATGACGTTTTTGGTCTTTCTAGACAACAGCTTTTCTATCCAAGCAACAATCTTCCTTCCCCTCCTACCCATATCCATGGGCAAAAAATTGTGCATGGTATATATGCAGTCGCATCTAGCTAACAGGGCAGCTATTCGACCTATTAGGCCAGCTTTGAATCCATGACAATGGATAATATCTGCCCTGTGCTTTATTAGAAGCCTCTCCAATCTAAGGATGGCAACTACATCCCTTATTGGGTTTAACCCCCCCTTAACTGCAAAAGGGACGACTTTAACACCCCACTTTTTAAGCTCTCGTCTTTCCTTAAATGAGAATCCGCATAGAGCGATAACATCTAAACCTGAATCTATTAGACCTTTAACCAAAGTCATGTAATGCTCCTTCATTCCCCCTTCTGCACTTCTGATGAGTTCAGCTACCCGAGGTTTTGAACCGTATTCCATCTTGCCATACTCCATCCATAACTTTTTTCTCCACTTCGTCCATTATCATCAATACAAAAGGCGGTGCAACAAAGATCATGGCTGTTGCGGCAGACACTATACCGGAATCGTTGAACAAGAGAGCAGCTATAGCCCCAATGGTTGCTCCAGTGAGTCCCTTTATGAGTATTTCATGTCTCCTGAATACATCCCTAAATATACCTACAGGACGGTACAGGAGAAGTACTATTACTCCTAGCGAAGTTAAAAATACCCTTGTCCACTGAGTGGTCCTAAATAGACGGATATTCATGGATATCTTCCTATAGAATATTTTAAGCAGCTCACTTAAGCCATTTTGGCGTATGGCGTTGGTGGTTTTTCCCATGTGGCTTTGAATATCCACTGCCCGTATGGAATCCAATAAAAATGCTGCAGTAAGCATAAACACCAATACTGCTCCTATGGCCATTAGACTGCCTACCCGAACTCTCTTACCTCGGATTAGCAGAGCAGTTGAAGAGATAGCCACAAACAATGCAATTGTCCCCCCTACGTTGGCTGCTAAGTTTGGGGATACCATGGTGTACAGGACAACTAATCCTATCACAAGCATAAAAGCCTTTATCAGTTTTTCCTGCTTGCTAAACCTTTCATTTATAGCTGCTCCTGCGCAGCAAATCGCACCCACCAATACCCCCATGTACTCATTTCCCATTCCATAAAATCTGGCTCCGGCTATTACGTCGTATCCAAGAGGGGATGACTGTATAAGCCTCATGCCTAGCCATTGATCCAGTATCAGTGCTACAACAGTTATACCGGATATTATCATGATCCTATCTATGGTAGATTTAAACAATCTACACATACTAGCAGTTAATAAGACAGTCATTGTCGCAGCTATAACAGCAGTGCTAAAGAGCGTGGGTTGATGCAGTATTGGCAGAATCAAATACACAAAGGGTATATTCATTATAAATAACAGCATTGGCCTTATCCATTTTAGGTATTTTCTCTTAAACAGTAGGAATAAAGCGGCTAATGCTAGGATGGGTATTATTGTATATACATAGCTCTTTATTAAAAAAGGTCTTTGATTATAGATTTCTACCAGCTTGTTATTAAAGGTCAGTATCTCGTCTCTTCCCTTACCGTTTACTACTGAGTATATAGGTGCACCAGACTGACCTTGCAAAGGGCTTATTTCAAAATAGTTCAGTATGCTAACTCCCACATCAAGATTGGTAACTATCCCTTCCCTATGGGTAGAGCCAGATGTTAGCCAATCCCCTTTAATGCCCTTGCCAGCTACAATAATTGGTGTTAACCTGTTGTTATTACCTATCTCCTCAGCAGGTCCTACTGGTGTAAGCACCATCATGTAATCCCGATGAACATCAAAATGCTCCAGCAATTTCCCTATAAACCTATCCCCTTCCTCCAGAGCTCGTCTCTTATGGTGTCCAATCCTTGAATCCATGGATTGATGGCGAAAATCCTCAGCTCTGGAAGTATCGCCTAGCTGCATAGCTATTATTTGGGCTTTTCCATCTAAATCCTTGAATGCTTCCAGCATTTTATCATAGTCCGTCCTTATACCCATTGGCCAATAGGGATCCTCTGCAATTAAAGAGTGGCTTATATCCCCCATAGGCACTATTCCTCTATCGTCCATCATCATGGAGACCAAAAAGTTCTTACCTTCTCCATCATCTTCTCTTCTTTTGTAATTATCACAATTGCCCAAAACCGCTACCTTAACCCCTCCATCCCTCAAAGCTGTACCTAGAGCCCCTATGATTACAGTATACGGCCTCTTTGCATTCTCCCTATAAAGCTTTGCTATTGATGGATTGGCTATAGATCCTTCGGCCATCCTAACGCCCGCAATCTGATACATTAGATTTTCAATCTCTTCACCTTGGTATCGATGACTGTAGAAAAAGGCTGTTTGAGAACCTGTGGCTCCCGTCACTCTGGCACCAGTACCCAAGGTCAGATATGCGTTGCTCTGTGAAAGGCTGCCTCCTGTATTGGTGGTCATCAACCCTACGGCACCCATCTCCATCAACTTGTCCAGATTTGGAGTATGGGCTTGATGAATATCCTTCCAACCAATACGATCCATAATCACCAAAATTACCTTTCCCTCATTCTCATCCCGGTGATTGACCCTTGCAAGAGAGGAATGTGGAGACAAAAACATAGTGCATATGGCTATTAGCATTAAATAAACCCAAATTTTTTTCAATGTATACCTCCTCGTATAATAGCTTTATTTTCCTTTTGTTTTACATTATTCCCCACATTTTCTTTTGCAATCAGGACAAATTAAAAAGCACCGACAAACCTTTATAAGGTTATCGATGCCTTCTATGAACGATCTTTCAAGTGTTGCTATAGGGTTATACCTTTAGTAAGAAACTGACCTAATTGATCCAGGCCATAATGGATTAATAATGTAAAGATCCAATACCCAATCACTACAGCAGCGGCTCTTTTCTTGGTTATCTTGAGACAAACCGAAAATCCTATAATCAACAGGATAACATTCCAAAGCACGAATATATCAAAATTATTGAGCACATTAGATGCAACTGCTACTGGCTGTCCTGTAACCAAAGTGGTAATACCCCTTAATACTTCTCTGATAAAGAAGGGTATCCAGGACAGGCCTATAATGCCCATGGATTGGCTGAATTTTGGCTTTGCCCCCATAAAGCTGAAGATGAGAGTTATAATTCCTCCCTTAATTAGCCAACCAATAACCACACCAACCCCAGCAAAAAAACCTCCCACAACAGAGAAGAGCCCTGAAAACCTATCTATCATGCCAAGGGCACTTTTATATTCCTCAGATTCCAAGGTCTTTTCTATCTCTTTTATTTGTTCTTCCGTATAGCCCATATCTCTATACTTCTCTATCATTTCATCGGTAAGCTGCATATCAGTTAGACCCATTTCCTTACCAACATTGAATTGAGCTATACCGTTAAAGATGCTGGCGCTGAACATTAGTATAAGTGCAAAGATAATAGCAGGCCCTATTTTGAAATTATCAAAGGCTAAGACCGGCTTAAAAAATATGTGTTTCAATACATAACCCAAACCTTTTTTCTCCTCCATTGTTTTCCCCCTCTTCTAATTAATTATAAGTACTTACTCCTGCCTTATGGCGGATAACGGGCTAAGCTTCATAGCCTTTAATGCAGGATATAAACCTGAAATCATTCCAATTAATATTGAGAAGACCAGAATGAAAAATACAAGTCCCGGCGGAGTTGAAACCAAAGACATGGATTGTCCTCCCATTGATGAAATGTAAAGGTTAGCACCAAAGTCAATAATGCGCCCCAATATCCATCCTGTAATTATACCGCCTATACCGCCTAATAGTCCTATAATCCCTGCTTCGAGGATGAACATATTCCTTATGTCACCCAAGGATGCACCTACCACTTTCATTATGCCAATCTCTTTTGTCCTTTCATAAATGGACATTATCATGGTATTGACTATGCCAAGACCTGCAACTATCAGTGCAATGGATCCAATTGACCCTAGTATAATCTGGACTATGAGAAAGACTACATTAACTCCTTCCAATATTTGCTTAAGGGAAAATACCAACAGCCCCATTCCCTGTATTTCATTGGTTACCCTGTCCACTTGTTCAGGTGATGACACCTTAACCTTTATATTGTCATATCCTTCTTTTTCATAGTTTTTATCTTGACCCAGCCATTTAAGCATGTCTCTAGCCGTCTCAAGGGGAACAATGATGGAGTAATCCTCCATACTGCTCCTTTCCTTTAAAACCCCCATGGACGTGAATCTATACCTTTTGTTGGTCTCTTTGCCCTGCTGGTCGAGCTTTGTCAGGTTGTACTGTATATTACCCCTTTCCAGCAGTTTTGCCATATCTTCTCCCATGGACTCCTTTACTTTGCTTCCAACCAATACACCCCTTGGCTTTCGAAGGATTTCATTTCCATCCTCC
>JAWLDD010000067.1:0-9767 GCA_041686815.1 Candidatus Atribacteria bacterium
TTCTCCTTCATATGTCAATGTATATTAGTTGTATATCAGTTTTCTAATTCGCTCTTCAATTTAATTATCTCATCTCTTAACTTCGCTGCTTTTTCAAATTCTAAAGCTGCTGCTGCATCTCTCATCTCTTTTTCCAAGTCTTCGATGACTTCCAATATTTCCTCTCGGGTTTGAGGTGGGGATACGTTATATTCCGAAGCTTCCTCAGCAACGTGGGTAGCCTCTATCATGTCATGTACATCCTTAATAATGGTAGTAGGTACTATGCCATGGATTCTATTATATTCCATCTGGATATACCTTCTTCGGTTGGTCTCATCTATAGCCCTTCTCATAGATCCGGTGATGGTATCAGCGTACATTATCACCTTGCCTTGCACGTTCCTAGCGGCACGCCCAATGGTTTGGATTAGGGAAGTTTCAGATCTTAGAAAACCTTCCTTATCGGCATCCAAAATAGCTACCAGGGAAACCTCTGGCAAGTCAAGGCCTTCTCTTAAGAGATTTATACCTACCAATACATCGAATACTCCCAAGCGTAAATCTCTGATGATTTCCACTCTCTCTAAGGTTTCAATATCCGAATGAAGATATCTAACTTTTATATCCATCTCCTTTAGAAAGCTGGTCAAAGTCTCTGCCATCTTCTTGGTTAGGGTGGTTACCAATACCCTTTCTTTTCTTTCAACCCTCTTTCTTATTTCCCCAATTAAGTGGTCAATTTGTCCTTCTACCGGGCGAACCTCTATCTCAGGATCAACCAATCCTGTAGGTCTGATAATCTGTTCCACTACCCTAGAAGAGAGAGAAAGCTCATAAGATCCAGGAGTAGCGCTTACACATATTACTTGATTAATCCTCTCTTCAAACTCCTCAAAAGTAAGAGGCCGATTATCGAAAGCTGCAGGCAACCTAAAGCCATATTCAACCAAACTTTCCTTTCGAGAACGATCTCCAGCATACATAGCTCTAACCTGAGGGAAGGTCACATGGGATTCATCCACAAACATTAAATAATCTTCGGGAAAATAATCCAATAGGGTAAAAGGGGGCTCTCCTATCTGTCTTCCATCCATATAACGAGAATAATTTTCTATTCCGTTACAATAGCCTATCTCCCTCATCATCTCAATATCGTAATTTGTTCTTTGCTGCAATCGTTGGGC
This sequence comes from Candidatus Atribacteria bacterium, assembly GCA_041686815.1. Taxonomy (GTDB): domain Bacteria; phylum Bacillota; class Clostridia; order Caldicoprobacterales; family UBA3941; genus JAWLDD01. The sequence goes on from JAWLDD010000067.1 coordinate 1,167, forward strand.
TTCCAGTAGCTTGTCCTGATCTCGCAGCTCCTGTACTCGCTTTTCCAAGTCAACCTCGATCATAGCAATGGCTTTCTCTAGTCTCTCTCTAGAGGCTGCGTAGTGGGAAGCAGGAAAAATGGCTACGTGATTTCTCAAGCCCAAAATCTCCCCAGTTAGTACATCAATCTCAGATATCCTATCAATCTCATCCCCGAAGAACTCTACTCTTATGGCATGCTCTGAGGATGAGGCAGGGAAAATCTCCAATACATCTCCCCGAACTCTAAAGGTCCCTCGAATAAAGTTAATATCATTTCTTTCATACTGAATATCAACCAGTTTTCTTATTACTTCATTGCGATCTCTATTCATACCTACCCTCAAGGATACCGTCAGATCTCTATACTCTGTAGGGTTTCCTAACCCATAGATGCAGGAAACACTGGCTACTACTATTACATCTCGCCGCTCGAATAGGGCGGAAGTAGCAGAGTGTCGTAATTTATCTATCTCATCGTTGATAGATGCATCCTTTTCTATATAGGTATCGCTTATAGGCATATATGCCTCGGGCTGATAGTAATCATAGTAGCTAACAAAATACTCTACAGCATTATCAGGAAAAATCTCCTTGAACTCGCTGTATAGCTGTGCTGCCAAGGTCTTATTATGAGCCAGCACTAATGTGGGTCGTTGTACTATTTCTATGGTGTTGGCCATAGTAAAGGTTTTTCCGGAACCAGTTACACCTAGAAGAGTCTGGTATTTTTCTCCTCTATTTAATCCTTCAACCAGCGAGGCGATGGCCTTAGGCTGATCACCTTGTGGTTTCATGGAAGATCTTATTTTAAATTCCATCAACCTCACACTCCTTCATGGGGAATATTATATCATACTACTAAGCATTTTAGAACACCTGTTCGAAAAAAAGAAAAACTTCACCCAAATATTGTATTCCCTTTGAATGAAGTAAAAACTATTCTTGATTGTTGAAGTACTTCCCCCATAGTCTAGCCACTAGGCTCTTGGGTTGTTCAAAGCGGTAATAACGCCCTGTAGCTCGTGGTACTATCATGATTCCCAGATCATCTATTCCCATATTATAGTCTCTGTACTCTAGTTCTACAGTCCCTTGCTGTTCTCTTAAAACCGTAACCCATAGTAATGCAGGACTGTCCTCTAAGATTTCATTGAGCATGGCTTCACTATTTACCTGTCTACCATTTATACTTAATATAACATCTCCCTGTTTAATACCCATCCTATCTCCTGCACTGTCAGGTAATATATCCAATACTCTTATACCCCTCCAAGGTGCTTTAAAAGCAGGTTTTCCCGTTCGTTGACCTTTCTTGTTCCAAATTACCAAAAGTTCATGGAAAAGAAGGGAGATTAATGCGGTAAAATATGCTAGCCATTTAACTCTATACGAAGTAACAGCCAATATTAGCATGACTAGCCCATAAACTCCCACCCAGAATGCGGATTCTCGTGTTCTCTTATAAGGCGATTGGGTAATGGCTTCATCTTCATATATAAGCACGGCTATTACAGGGAACATTATTCTACCTGAGGTCATTATGGTTACCAATGGCACTGGCCACATCTTATTCATAATATAAGCCCCTGCAGGGGTAAATCTCCTATGTTCTATATATACGGGTACACTGTCTCGAGCTCCGTCTATTAATATTAGAAGGCTTTCAATAAGATGAAGAATGCCTACTACCACTATCAAAGGTGGTACATTCACCTTAGGCCACCCAAAAATTAAAGAAGACAGGGAAACTACTCCTATGGAATAGGAAGGGCAGAGATAACGCTGATTGAACAGCATCAAAAATAAAGATATTGGCCAAATAATCATAATAGCTTCACTATCTATTTCTATATTGAAAACAAGAATTAAGAAGCTGGCTACAAGCCCTCCTAGCAAACCATAAAGTAGCACATAATAGAGCTGAGTGTTAACCGAATTTCGCAGAATGCCCAACCAGGATTCCTCCAGTTGGGCATTTTTCTGTATTTTAAAATATACTATCAATACAATAGCGAAGTAGAAAAAGCTGGTAATGGTCTGTGAATATGCAGTAAACAGTTGCTTGACTAACTGCATTATTTTGCCTCCTCACCATCCCATGAATATTTAATCCGCTGTCGCACCTAATTTTTTCTGAATTTCCTCTATAGCTTTCAATAGGGGTGCGTCCAATTCCACCGGTAGACTCTCTCTAGGATTTTCTCGGATAAATTCCTTTGCTTCTTCGGTCATCTCCACTTCAATATCCGGCTCTATTCCTTTGTGATTTATATCTCTCCCTTTGGGAGTGAAATATTTATAGGTGGTCAATTTTAAAGCGCCTCCATCTTGGTATGGCTTCATGGTCTGAACCACTCCTTTTCCAAAAGTAGTAGTTCCAATAACCACACCTGCACCATAATCCTGAATAGCACCAGTTAAGACTTCAGAGGCACTGGCACTATATTCATTTACCAACACTGCGAGAGGAATACCAAGCTCTCCCGGTTCCGACTTGTATTCAGTTCTTTTTCCAGTTCTGCTCTCGCTATATACCACCAAGCCTTCCGGAAGCAACATGTCAGCTATGTCCCTGCATACTTCCAATAGTCCGCCTCCATTACCGCGAAGATCCAATATAAGTCCTTTCATACCCTGGCTCTGAAGTTCCTCTACAGCGTTCTTAAAGTTCTTAGCAGCTATACTGTCAAAACTGTACAGCCATATATATCCAATTTCCTTGTCCAACATTCTATATTCCATATCCGGAATCTCTACTATATCCCTACGCACTTCAAATTCCATGGTCTGTCCATCTCTATAGATGGTTATATTTACTGTACTACCGGGTTCACCGGTTTTCATCATGGCAACCGCTTGCTCATGGGTACTCCAGTCTACATCTTTGCCGTCTACTCTGATAATCTTATCGCCAGACAGCAACCCAGCTTCCATGGCAGGACTATTCTTAAAGACTTGGAATATCATGATTAGGTTGTCTTCAGACTTCTCAATAGATACACCAATGCCTTGATAGGTGCCGGATGTGGCTACATTAAAGTCCTCCAACTCCTCCTGAGACAAATAGTAAGAATAAGGGTCTTCTAGAGAAGCTGCCATCCCTTTAAGAGCACCTTCAAATAGCTTGTCTCGATCGACTTCCTCAATATAGTTTCTCTCTATATCTCTTCTCACAGTCTCCAACTTCTTGTAAAAGTTATTGAGAAGATGATATTCTTGCTTAGATATTATTATTCTATCTCCGTTTCTTATATCGATATAAGTGCCAATCTGTATTGTTAGAAACGCTGTCAAAAAAACTGTTGCTAGTATAAGGACAACAGCACCTAAGGCAGCTGTTTTTTTGCTAATCATATATTAGATCCTCCTACCTTCCAGCCCACAATGCTTATCCCTTATATATTGCACACTAAGCTGTGCGGACCGTCAAAGTCTACTTAAAATCATATTCTATTATAACATCTTATATTCTGGGATACAAACTAAAAATAAGAAAAAGACACTCTTATGAGTGCCTTACTTCTATGAACCTAGACTTATGTTTTCCCTTTGTCTCTCCTATCTTTGATCCGCTCTTTATTTTTCATGGCTTTGATTTCGGCCTCTACGTTTGACATTTCGCCTATTTCAGAATCGGTGTTTAGATAAGTGCTAATAGGACCGAGAAAGGGATAGTCCGTTTTTATCATTTTATCAGCTGCTTTTATGTTCTTATTTTTATTTTTCTTTGCCACAGCATTCACCTCATATTTAGTCTGTAGTAATCCACGATAAAATATTACAATAAAAAAAGAGCCTTTTTATAGGCTCTGTATTTATGAGTGTAAGTGTACTAATCACTACAAGAAAAATTATCTTCCAAGATAAGGTAATGGATTTACGGCCACACCATTTTCACGTACTTCAAAATGCAAATGGGGACCTGTGGATACTCCTGTGCTTCCAATTTTCAATACGGCTTGTCCTCTAGTTACTTTCTGTCCCACTGATACCAACCTTTGTGAACCATGGGCGTATACAGTGGTTATACCACCACCATGATCTATGATAACACAATTTCCATATCCTCCATAGTATTGGGATAGGATTACGACGCCATCTGCAGCCGCTAATGCGCTTACACCGTTTATACTTGCATTACTGTTGGATCCAATATCTATACCGTAATGAGGCTTTTGTACCTCTCCTGTGACAGGATGAGTTCTCGGTCCAAACCCAGATGTGATTCGATTAAATCCGGGAACAGGCCAAGCTAGTACACCACCAGTATATTCACTTCCCCTATCTTGATCCTTTTGTCCAGAACCTTGATCCTTATTGCCGGATTGATCATTTTGTCCGTTATTCTTGTTTTTCTGCTCTTCTTCCTTGCGCCTTTGTTCTTCTTCCCTACGCCTCTGCTCCTCTTGTTTCCTCTTCTGTTCCTCTAAAAGTTTCTGAATTGTTTTCTCTAGTTCTTTTGAGGTTTGCTCTAAAATTTCTAAGTCCTTTTCGTACTGCTGTTCTTCTTCTTTGAGTTTGGCCATAACTTGAAGTCTTTCTTGTTTCTTTTGCTCAATAAGGCTCTTTTGCTTAGTTATATCTGCCTTTGTCTCCTTGATGGCTTCCTCCTGAAGGGCTAACTCTTCTTCTTTTTCTTGTATTGCGTTTCGGAGCTCTATCATCTTGTCAAAAACCTGATTGTCATATGTAATCATGAACTTAATCATTTCTAGCCTGTCCATAAACTCATTCAAGCTTTTAGCTCCAAACAAAAGCTCCAAATATGACGTGCCTTCCATCATATACATAGCACAGAGGCGATCAGCCATTAAGACTTCGAATTTTCGAGCTTCTTCTTCCGCTTCTTTTAGTTCTGCTCTTGTATTCTCCAACTCAGCAATTGTTTCATCTAACTTTTTCTCGATACGTGCTAGTTCCTCTTCCTTTAACTTTAGGTCTTTGTCTATCTCCTTTAGCTGAGACGCTACCTTAGACTGCTCTCCCTTTACTTGATCCAACTGTTCCTTTTTCTCTGTTATGTCCTGTTCTATCTCCTTCATCTCGTTTTTATGCTGGTTTATTTCGTTAGCCAGCACATTCATAGGAGCAGATAAACACAATATCATTACACATAACCAACCTACTAAACGCTTCACACCGACACCCCTCATAATCCTTTTATTTGGAAGTATATATTTCTATTTAACAAAGTTATACATTTAGATGCTTCTTTGTCGAAAGGATACTGGCCAACACTCCTACCCCGCATCCTACCAACAAGAAAATCAAACCAATATCATATAGCATCATTTCCATAGGTAAGAGCTTAAACACGCTTAAGAAGCTATTATCACCTGATAATAAGCCCCCTTTGTTGAGGATAAATTTATAGCCACCGAAAACTAGAGCTCCAGCTAAAATAGCAGCAAAAACACCTAAAGTAAAGCCTTCAATGATATATGGCCATCGTATATAGCTGTCTGTTGCCCCTATATACTTCATAATATTTATCTCTCTGCGACGGGAATAAACAGTTATCTTGATGGTATTATTTATAATTATCATGGCAACTGCTATCAACAGGATTACTATCACCAAGCCTACTATCCTTGCTGTTCTTACAATCTTGCTGATGGTGTCCACTACTTCCCGGCTGTAATTGACTTTGTCCACCTCTGGAATAGCTCTAACCTTGGTAATAATACCTTCTACATACTCGGGTTTCTCAATTTTTAATATCAGTTTGTCTGGTAAAGGATTGCTTCTTCCTTCATAACCTTCTAACAGACTTCCTTTTTCACCTAAGTCCTGCTTCCACTCAGCCAGCCCTTCCTCTTTAGAGATATAAACCACTTCATATACTCCGTCAAAGTTCTCTACTTGATTAATAACTGCTCTTGTTTGTGCTATGCCAAGGGATTTATCCAAGAATATGGTTATCTCAACCTTTGATTCAATTCCACCAGCGATGTGTTCCAGATTTAACGCCAGTATAAGTACAACTCCTAGAATAAATAATGCTGACATTATAGCAGCAATTGAAGCAAAGGACATTACTCTGTTCCGAAATATATTTTTAACCCCTTCTTTGAAGAATTTTCTAAATGTTCTAATCTTCATCCATATAGCCACCCTTCTCCTGATCCCTGATTATGACTCCCCTCTTAAAGGTTACTACTCTCTTTTTCATAGCGTTGACAATTTCACTGGCATGAGTAGCCATGATAACCGTAGTTCCTCTATGGTTGATCATATTAATTATTCTCATTATGTCCATAGCAGTCTCTGGATCCAAATTGCCTGTAGGTTCGTCGGCTACCAGAACAGATGGATTGTTAACTATGGCTCTAGCTAGCGCTGCACGTTGTTGCTCCCCACCAGACAATTGATGAGGATAGGAGTCAGCTTTAGAAGCCAAACCCACCATTCCGAGGACATTGGGTACTTGCCTTCTTATGTCCCTATCCCTAGCTTCCACTATCTCCATAGCAAAGGCAACATTCTCATACACAGTTTTATCAGGTAGAAGTCTAAAGTCTTGAAATACGACACCGATATTTCTTCTATAGTAGGGTATTTCTTTCTTCTTAAGTTTGGTGATGTCTTTACCGTTTACGATGATTTCTCCTTGACTAGGTTCGATCTCTTTAGTGATTAACTTTACTGCGGTAGTCTTTCCAGCTCCGCTGGCACCTACCAAAAAGACAAATTCTCCATTTGTTATTGAAAGATTTATATTGGATAATGCTTTTGTACCATTTGCATATACCTTTGAGACGTTTTTAAATTGTATCAATTTGAACACTCCCGATTCTGTCTTTCCAGCATCATCATTATCTTAAATGTCACAGCATCGTGAAAATTCCTCAGATCAAGTCCCAGCACCTTTTGTATTTTATCAAGTCTATATACCAGGGTGTTCCTGTGGATATAAAGCTGTCTGGAAGTCTCGCTTAGATTTAGGTTATTCTCAAAAAACTTTTCAATTGTTGCGATCATTTCATCCGTAAGAGTTTTATCATACTCATGATGAAATATATGTTTATAGTATTTCTCGCTTGTTGAGGCAGGAATCTCATGAAGAAACCTTTCCAACAACAGTGAATCATATAGATACACTCTGTTGGTAGGTTCATAAATCCGACCTATGTTTATTGCGCTTATTGCTTCTTTATATGACTCTCGTATATCATAGACACTATTTTTCACCTTACCAATGCCTATGTACGATTTTATGGAAGCTTCATTTAGTATGGTATCTTCAATAGCAGATCCTAATTGTTGTAGTTCCTCTTCCTCATCCATTTCATCCTTAATGGTTTTTATCAATGCAATGGTCTGACTATCGATTAGAACTAGGAAATCTTCCATATTTTTTGGAAATACGTTTAACATAATCTTATATATTTCAGCTGCTTCCATTCCTTCGGTCCTAATGACAAATACGCACCGTGGAATCTCAATTTCGATGTTGTATTCAATTACTACCTCTTGAAAATCCAAATCTGAAATCTGGCCCAACAAAGCAGCGCATAGCGCATCGCCTTTATCAAGCCTCTGACCTGTCGTTTTCAGATAAAGTTCAATAAGAGAAACAGCTAAAAGGCAATAGTTTCTCACAATCTTGCCAGTACCTTCCATGGATAAATAATATACGTTATGAGCATCGGTATTAAATTTCATATAAGTCCGTCCAGCAAAAATAAAACGATTCTTTTCATCGGAAATAATGCTTTCTTTTATAAAAGCATCTCTGTGCCCATTTCTCGATTTATCGCTACTAGCCACGATAATTCCTTCTGAATTAAGGATATCCGTTTCTACATGGATGTTTTTTATAACTTTATCCAGAATATTTTGCATCCTATTCTCTATTAACATCATCTCACCTAATTTCTACATTGGAAGGATCCAATTCCTCTATAAATATCTAGTCTCCAACTCATGACTTCAAATATCCAACATCCAAATATAAGTATACATAATTCTAACACAATAATAAAGAGGGAATTTTGTCCTATTACAAATGCTTCTATCGAAACATCAATTATCTATAATGTATTTGTAAAAAGATGTACCTTTGGTTATGGTATTCTTTGATATTCAAAAAAGCAGAAACACTATCTAATGATAATATTTCTGCTTTTATTTATAAATTCCTTCTTTTTTTTACATAAATGTCGTGCCTTTTCAAAGAAATTTGTAGTTAATTATCTCTCCAACAATGTTTCTTCAGTATCCTTATCGAAGAAGTGTAGCCTGTTGGGATCCAAAGCTATTTTGATGGTATCTCCAGTTCTGGCAGTTGATCTTGGATCTACTCTAGCTGTAATGTTGGTTCCGGAAACATTGAGGTATAGATAGGTTTCAGAACCCATTAGCTCAACAACATCAACATATGCCTTGATAGTGCTATCAGTTGCACTTTGTAGGAATATCTCCTCATCATGTAGATCTTCAGGTCTAATACCCATTATAACTTCTTTTCCTATATAGGAAGGATCCTTTAACTTCTTAACTTTACCTTCGGGGATTCTGATCTTGTTCTCTCCAAATACTGCGTATGCAGAATCTCCTTCTTTGGTCAAGGTTACATC
>JAWLDD010000068.1:0-9739 GCA_041686815.1 Candidatus Atribacteria bacterium
GATAGGATCAAATTTATTCTGATATGGTTTGTTTTAAGGTATGAAAGTTAAATAGTGCTTTCTTGCACTGTTGACTATGATACTAATTATACAAGGAGGAAAGGTAAATGAAAGTAGGTTTTATTGGACTTGGTGTAATGGGCAAGCCCATGGCAAAGAACTTAATTAAAGCAGGTTATGAACTGGTGGTAATGGACCTTAATCAATCTGCTGTAGATGAACTAGTACAGTCTGGAGCAGAAACAGCTAAATCATATATAGATATAGCTAAGCAATGTAAGGTGATCATCCTAATGCTGCCCAACTCCCCCGAAGTTAGACAAGTTGTTTTGGGTGAAGGAGGACTTATAGAGGGTGTTGAAAAAGGAACCACAATTATAGATATGAGCTCTATTGCCCCAATGACCAGCCGTGAAATATACGAGAAATTATTGCCTCTAGGTGTTAATTTCTTAGATGCACCTGTCAGCGGTGGTGAACCAAAAGCTATAGATGGAACTCTGTCTGTAATGGTGGGTGGAGACAAAGAAGTTTTTGATAAACACGTTGATTTAATCAAGAAGATAGCAGGTTCGGTGGTCCACGTAGGTTCTAGTGGTGCGGGAAACACCGCAAAACTATGCAATCAAATTGTAGTGGCAATTAATATAGCAGCTGTTTCAGAAGCAATGATATTGGCAAAAAAATCAGGATTAGATCCAGAGATTTTATATCAAGCCATAAGAGGTGGACTGGCTGGCAGTACTGTTATGGATGCCAAAGTGCCAATGATTCTGGAGAGAGATTTCAAACCCGGGTTTAGAATTGACCTGCATATAAAGGATCTAAACAATGTACTGGAAACATCCCATCAAGTAGGAGCTCCACTGCCAATAACTGCTCAGGTTATGGAAGTAATGCAGGCAATTAAGTTGGATGGATCTGGAACAGAAGATCATGCGAGCATAGTCAAATACTACGAAAAACTGGCTAACACCACTATATAAGTCTTGTTAATATAAAGTTCTGCCGTAAAAAGAATTGATCTTAGCTTTAACAGGTGTACCTGTTAAATAACTTATTATAAAGCAACATCCAAAGAAACTTAAAAAATTCAACAAAAGCTAGGAGGAAAAAAAGATGGTTAAGAAATTACTTGCAATCTTACTGGTATGTTGTTTATTAGTATCAGTAACAGCCTGTGGCGGGAATTCAAACGAGCCAGCACCAAGTACAGGTGATGACTCTAAGGATACCGCATCTACAGACACAACGGACACAACAGACACTAAAGACGATGGAAATGCAGAGACCTCGACCAAGGATACTGTGGTAGTTGCTTGTGCAGCTGAACCCGATTGCTTCTTCCCTTATCACAGTACTCTAGGAACCAACATGGACGAAGTGCCAATCCTGCACAACGTATACGAGACCCCCATTAAGTTGGGTGCAGATGGTTCTCATGAACCCCTTATCGCTAAGAGCTGGGAAATCTCAGATGACGGTCTCCACTATACCCTTCATCTGAGGGATGACGTATACTTCCACAACGGTGAGAAGATGACAGCAGAAGACGTAGCATTTTCACTGAACCTAGGTGGAAATTCCGTTGCAGGAGCTGCTCAGCTGGCCAACTATGACAATTGTGAAGTTATCGATGAGAATACTGTAGTAGTGCATTTGACTGCTCCTTATGCACCTTTCTTGAATGCACTTTGCGGACGATATGCTCTTATTATTGACAAATCTCTTTATGAAGAGATAGGCGAAGATGCATATAACGATGCACCTGTTGGCACCGGACCCTACAAATTCATGGATCGTGTTTCTGGCGACAGGATTACCCTTGAGGCTTTCGCAGATTACTGGGCAGGCCAAGCATCTATTAAAAACGTAGTTTATAAAGTACTTACCGACGTTAATACACAGATGATTTCCCTCGAAAACGGAGAAATCGATGTGCTCATACAAGCAAATATAGGTGCTCTCACAAAACTCGCTACCGATAAGGTTAAATGGGAAGTTGTGGATGCATCATCCATCTGTAACTTGTACCTAAATTGCTCTGAAGGGCCCAGCGCTGACATTAACTTCAGAAAGGCTTTACAAGCTGGTATCAACAAGGAAGAAATCAACATTGGTGTATATGAAGGATATGCAGTTGGGGATATTCAGTTACCATTTTCCTTCTCAGGTAGACCTGAAAAAGGCACATACGATGTAGTTGAGTATGATTTGGAAAAAGCCAAGGAGTACCTTGCTAAATCCAACTATAATGGAGAAGAATTTAAGATTATAACAGTTTCCGGAACCAGAAACGAAACCGCAGCTCAAATTGTTCAAGGACAGCTTATTGAACTAGGAATTAACTGTACTGTAAATGCACTTGATACAGCATCCTACTACGCAGCAGAAGAAGCAGGCGAGTACGGTGGAAAAATCCGTGCAGGCGGTATATCCGTTCTAGACGCAGACGGCATGTTCCACCAGTATCATACTGATCACGTGGTAACTGGCGGTAAATTTAATGCAGGAGTATCATCCGATAAACTGGACGAACTTCTAGAAAAAGGTAGAGTTGAAGTTGATGCCAATAAGCGAAAAGAAATTTACAGAGAAGCAGTAAATCACATAACAGAAAATGCTTTTTGTATAACACTCTATTATGAAGCAAATGCTTGCGCTTATAGTGCAGATCTTAATGGTGTTGTACCAAGATCGCTTACTGGGTTGTATTTCTTCAACGACTGGAGCTGGTAATTATAAATCCGTGAAACAACCAAATAAGGGGCAAAATCAATTAGGGTATTTTGCCCCTTTTATACCATGATTAATAAAAGTTTGTAATCAACTTTTTTTAATATAAGAGGTGGCAAATGTATAAATACATTTTGAAACGAATTGCAATGTTAATACCGGTTGTTATTGGTATCACTTTATTTATATTTGTAATAATGAGTCTTGCACCTGGCGACCCTGCAACACTCATATTGGGTACCGATGTACCCTATGAAGAGATCCTAGCAAAACGGGAAGAACTTGGCCTAAATGATCCGATTTTAGTTCGCTATGCCAGATATATGTGGGGCGTTATTCAAGGTGATTTTGGGGAATCTTGGTATAGTGGATATAACGTAATGGCAGAGTTCTTGTCCAGAATACCCAACACTATAACATTGGGATTGCTATCCATAGCAATAGCTACATTTATTGGAATACCTTTAGGTATTATAGCATCAGTGAGACAGAACGGCGTTATCGACTATACAACCTTAGTTTTGGCTATGTTATTTTCCTCACTCCCCGCTTTCTGGTTTGGTCTTATGGCACAGGTGTATTTTAGCCTCAGACTAGGTTGGTTCCCGGCAACAGGTGCTGATTCATTTAAGCATTTCATACTTCCAGCAATTACACTAGCCAGCGGCTCCTTGGCTGGTAATGTGCGATTGACACGTACAAGTATGCTAGAAGTTAACAAGTTGGACTATGTACGAACAGCACGTTCTAAAGGTGCTTCTGAAAGAAGAGTCATTCTTAGACATATATTAAGGAACGGATTGCTTCCAGTAGTAACCAGCATTGGAGGGAGTTTCGCAACCCTGATTGGCGGCGCTATTGTTACAGAGAGTGTTTTTGCAATTCCTGGTGTAGCAAGTCTACTCATTAATGCCGTTAAAATCAGAGATGTACCAGTTGTTATGGGTATTATTGTTGTTATTGCCGTTTCTGTTGGCGTAGTCAACCTTCTTGTTGATATTACCTATGCATTTATAGATCCTAGAGTTAAGTTTGAGTCTTAAAGGAGAGAAAAATGACAAAAATGAAAGAAGGAAAAAAAGCTTTATCAAATAAAAGCCAACTTGGGCTAATTATCTTTCGGTTTAAGAAAAACAAGCTCGCTATGTTTGGGCTGGGTGTTATTTTACTTCTCATCATTATGTGTATAGCGGCTCCATTATATATAGACTATGAATCAGTCTATAAGCAAAGTATGGCTGATCGATTCATCACTCCCTGTGCAGAGCATATATTTGGCACCGATCAGTACGGTCGTGATCTGTTTGCACGTGTTATATATGGCGGAAGGATTTCGCTTCTTGCTGGGTTGATCGTTGTAGTTATCGCACTTGTTATTGGAGTTACCCTTGGTGGTGTAGCAGGATACTTTGGTGGGAGAGTGGACAATATCATCATGCGAATCTGCGATATCTTTATGGCAGTTCCCAGAATGCTGCTTTCCATGGCAGTGGTATCTGCATTAGGCCAAGGAACATACAAAATGCTCATAGCCCTTTCCATTGCAGCTTTCCCTGGTTTTGCACGAACTGTACGAGCCTCGATAATGACCATCCGCAACCAGGAGTTCGTAGAAGCAGCCAAATGTTGCGGTACCAGTTCAGCTCGTATCATATTTAAGCATGTTGTACCAAATGGATTGGGACCGGTAATCGTATCTGCTACTTTAGGTCTTGGAGGTACGATTCTTGCTATTTCTTCACTTGGATTCTTGGGCATAGGTGTTGCCTCTCCTACTCCAGAATGGGGCACTATATTGGCAGAAAATCGCACCAATATCCGTATTTATCCATATCTAGGACTGATCCCTGGTGCCTTTATAGCAATTTCTGTAATGTGCTTAAACTTTATTGGTGATGGTTTGAGAGATGCTCTTGATCCTAGAACAAAGAACTAGGAGGTTGCGATTATGGCTGAAAAATTACTTGAAATAGAAAATCTACATGTGCAGTATAACACAGATGAAGCAGTAGTCCATGCCATAAATGGCCTTAGTTTAACTCTTCATAAGGGAGAGCTTTTAGGTTTAGTTGGAGAAACAGGTGCTGGGAAAACTACCTTGGCTCTGAGTATATTAAAGCTTTTGCCTAATCAAGTAGGTGAGATAACAAAGGGAAGCATCAATTATGATGGCATCGACATTGTAGCTGCCGACAATCGTACCATGAGGGACATTCGCGGTGCCAAAATAGCCATGATATTCCAAGATCCCATGACCAGTTTGAACCCAATCATTAGCGTGGGTAAGCAGATTCATGAGGTGTTGGATCTTCATTTTCCCGAGATGAGCAAAGAAGAAAAGGAAAAAAAAGTGGACGAGATTCTTTCCTTGGTGGGCATACAAGCAAACCGGAAAGACGATTACCCTCACCAATTCAGTGGTGGCATGAGACAGCGTATCGGTATCGCTATGGCATTGGTTGCACAGCCAGAGCTGCTGCTAGCCGATGAACCCACAACAGCGCTGGATGTTACTATTCAGGCACAAATATTACAGCTTATGAAGCAACTACAACAAAAATTCAATACAGCTATGATTCTAATTACCCACGATTTAGGAGTTGTAGCAGAATTTTGTGAAAATGTTGCTGTGGTTTATTCAGGCGAGATTATAGAAAAGGGTAGCGTCGAAGATATATTTGCTAGGACAAAAAACCATCCCTATACCGTAGGATTATTTAACAGTATTCCGGATTTGACCACAGATGCTGACAGACTTGTTCCGATTCCAGGGTTTATGCCAGACCCCACGAATCTTCCCTCGGGATGTAAATTTGCAGAGAGGTGCCCCCATTGTATGGAAAAATGTAAGGAGCAGGTGCCTCCCATGATTACCAAAGGTACCCACAGCATTAAATGTTTTCTTTTTGAAGAGAAAGGGGGTAACGCATGATGGGCACCCCATTGATTGAGACAAGAAATCTAAAAAAATACTTCAAGACTCCTAGTGGACTTCTCCATGCCGTGGATGATGTAAATATTACCATAAACAAGGGCGAGACCTTAGGAATAGTTGGAGAATCCGGATGCGGAAAGTCCACATTAGGGCGTACCATTATGAGGCTCTTAGAGGCTACCGACGGAGAAGTTTTATATGAGGGCGAGAATATACTGAAATATAACAAGCGTGAAATGAAGAAGATGCGTACTAATATGCAGATGATATTTCAGGATCCCTTCACTTCCCTAAATCCAAGGCTTTCTATTGGCGAGATTATAGCCGAGCCTATGAAAGTACAAAAGATCATAAAGGGTAAGGAAGCCATGAAGGAAAAAATTCAAGAACTGATGGACATGTGTGGTCTTCCAAACCGATATTACAATACCTATCCCCATGAACTTGACGGAGGTCGACGGCAGCGTGTTGGCTTGGCTAGAGCCTTGGCTCTAAATCCTAAGTTTATTGTATGCGATGAACCTGTATCAGCCTTGGACGTATCCATTCAAGCGCAGATAATAAACCTCTTAATGGATTTACAGGAGCAAAAAGATCTTGCCTATATGTTTATTACCCACGACCTTTGTGTTGTTAGACATATCAGCGATTATATCGCCGTTATGTATCTGGGACAGGTTGTGGAATACGCTCCGCGTAATGAACTTTTTGCAAACCATTGTCATCCTTACACAGTAGCGTTATTGTCAGCTATACCCACTCCGGATCTAAGCCGTAGAAATCGTGAAAGACATCTACTGCAGGGTGAGGTTGGTAACCCCATAAATCCGGAACCGGGCTGCCGCTTTGCGAGTCGATGCAAATATGCAACTGAAAAATGTAAGGAACCACAAAAGTTGCGTGAGGTTTCAAAAGGTCATTTTGTACGTTGTGTTTTAGCTGAATAAACAATTAAGAAGGAAGTTTACTGGTAGTGCTAGTTCAACAGCTATCATTGTTATAGGTTGAACTAGCACAACAGATACAGCTAGCAAGGATGCTGAGGAGAACCAGAATAATTGACAAAGGAGAGTTAACATGGAAAAGCACTGGTGGGAAAAGCCAATGCGAGTTATTCAATATAATCTACAAGTGGCAGATACCCAGTTAATGCAACCTGAAAAAATAGCTCAGGATTTGGTCGATAGTTGTGCTAATGCTGTTGTTATCAATGTTGGCGGTATCTATGCATGGTATGAGAGCAAGATAAAGCATCATCACGTCAACGAGTTTCTACCCAAAGATGGTGATCTTCTGCAGGAAATTTTAGATGCTTGCCATGAAAAGAATATCAAAGTTATTGCTAGGTTTGAATTTAGCAAAACAGATGATATAGTCTACCTAAGCAGACCCGAATGGTTTGTTCAGCAGCGTGATAAATCTCCACTGATATACGGCAAGGAAAGGATGGGAAATTGGTCATTGTTAATGTCCACCTGTATAAATGGCGGATATAGGAACGAAGAAGTTGCTGTCCCGGTTATGGAGGAAGTACTGACCAATTATGATATAGACGGGATCTTCTTTAATGCACCTCATCCTTCAGATTGTTATTGTGAAAGGTGTAAGCGCAAGTATATGGAATACTACGGAGAGCAGCTGCCAGATGATCCTAAGGATTTTAAAGAAGATTGGCACTCCAGATGTCTCAAGGACAATATTGGTGTCATCTATAAGGCTGTGAAAAATATACGACAGGATGTTCCTGTTATCCTATATTATCACGGGTATGATTTGGTATTCGGGACAGAAGGCTTGGTTGATGATCTGGATGAACGTTATGCAACAGCGGATATGATTTGTACAGAGGCTCAGAATGTATTGTCAAGAGGCGTAAAAGACATGCAGCCCATTTGGAAGCCACTATTGAATATGAAGATTGGTAATGCAGTACCGGGATATCCTAAACCCTTTGGTATTATTCATTCTTGCCCGGGAATGGATTGGCGTCATGCAGGGCTTCCCAAGTCGGAGTATATGTTCTGGATGAGCCAGGTAATGGCTAATAATGCACATCTCTGGCATTCCATTACCGGTTTTAACGATACTGTCACCGATAAACGTCTCCTGTCTGCTGTAAAGGAAATCAATGAGATGGTATCATGTTGTGAAGACGAGATGTCGGACGCAGTTTCTTCATCACAGGTTCTGCTGCTATGGGATGCATCTCGCAGTGCATCAGGCTGGGTTGACGGTATGGCCAATATGCAGTATCAGTTTGATCTCATGGATATCCATCATATAGATGTAGATCGTATGAGGTTATATCCCGTTGTAGTTGTACCTGATGGATTTAAGCTAAGTGAAAAGACCTTAGTCTGCTTAAAGGAATATGTGGAATGCGGAGGCAATTTAATTGTCGAGAAGAGCAGTGCTGAGTCTGTAGAAGCTGTTTGTGATCTGTTGGGAGTAAACCGAGATGTAACCGAAAGTGTAGAACTAGTAGCCAGCTATCTTAGAATTGAAACTGATGACGCTGAAATACGGAAAGGATTTACCGATATCACCTTTATTCCTCTCCGAAAACAGGTGCTCTATATGAAAGCCCATGAGGAGACAGAGGTACTTATGACGTTGGTTCCTCCATTTGCACCCCTTGATGCAGTTGGAGCACCGCCGGAGCGAGCTAGTATGCCAGTTAGCCAGACAGATATACCTATGTTGATGGTAAATAAGTCAAATAAAGGCAAGGTCATGACTTTGGCATTTTCTCTCAGTAATCTGATACTAGACTACCATTTGGAAGACCATTACTGGCTGATGCGTAACTGTCTGGATTATATGTGCGGTAGTAGTAAGGAATTTAATATGTCGGAGAATATTGCAGGACTATTGGCTTCTGTATTTAAATCTGATGATAAAGTACTTGTCCACTTAATCAATGGAATAGGGCAAAGGCCTCTAGTAGGAAGCATTCCATATTATAATGCGGAATTCACCATTAAATTGCCCGAGGGCAAGACAGTCAAAAAAGTTAAGGCGGTTATTGAAGACCAGCCGGTAGCTTATAGACAAGAAGGTAACATGGTTACAGTTTGTCTGTCAAAGCTCTCAGTTTGGAATATGATATCCATTGAGACAGTCTGACAGTTGGCTTACCTAAATAAAGAAAAATTAAAGAGGGGGTTATAATCAATGGCGTGGTGGAAAAGAAATAATTTGCGCATGATCCAAAATAATATTCGAGATATTGATGCACTCATAGACATTGACAAACACATTGAGTGGTTGAAAAGCTTTGATGTTAATGTACTTCAAATTGGATGTGGAGGTATAACTGCATTCCATCCTAGCAAATTGGAATGTCAGTATCCCAGTCCCTATTTGAAGGGGAACTTTCTAAAGGAAATAATCGAGAAGTGTCATGCAAACGACATCAGGGTTATAGCGCGTTTTGATTTTAGCAAGACACATGAAAGCTTTTATGATAAGCACCCAGACTGGTATGCCAGAAAGGCAGATGGGCAGCCTATTCGATATCACGATACCGTAGCTACCTGCGTAAATGGTGAGTATCAAAGGGAGCTGTCTTTGAAGATAATAGAGGAGGTAGTAAGTCAGTATCCCGTTGATGGTATCTTCTTCAATATGTTCGGGTATATAACCTTTGATTATAGCGGCAATTATGTGGGCATTTGTCAATGCGATAATTGTAAGAGACGTTTCAAAGAGATGTACGGCGAAGAGCTTCCCTTAGAAGAAGACACCAATGATCCAGTATTCTTGAAGTATATAGAATTTAAGAAAGTTACTGTAAATGAAATGCTAGATAAAATCAGGGAAGTAACCAAAGCTTGCTCACCTGATACTGCCATAAGCACCTATGCAACTAATGCCATTGATATTGTAAGAAACGAGTCCAACTCAGCCCTTGACCGTCCACTACCTTTCTGGATATACAATAGTTCGGATAATGTGGGGCGGATTGAAGGCAGCTATGATGATAAGATCTCATCCAACTGCTGCATCAACGCTGTGGACTTGCCCTACCGTTTTATGGGGGTATCAAAATATCTAAACCAGATTCGT
>JAWLDD010000069.1:0-9620 GCA_041686815.1 Candidatus Atribacteria bacterium
ATTTACTTTTACCCAATAAATTTGATAGAATTAAGTTGACAGCTATGTATAGCCATAATATTATATTACATAATTTTACTTACTATTTATATACAAAAGAAGTCCTCTTTTTTATGAATTTGGTCATCGATTTGGAGGGTGAGAAGCAGATATGGAAGACGGCTACAAGACCATATATCCCATGATTGAGTTAAAAAACACAATTGAAATCGAAAAGCTTGTTAGCATCTATTATTATGAATATGCCAAGGACTTTGTATTCAACGGAGAAAGGCATGACTTTTGGGAGTTCTTGTATGTAGATAAGGGGCAGGCAGAGGTCATGGCCGATACCCAAGGATACAAGCTAGAGGAAGGAGATATCATATTCCATAAGCCAAATGAATTCCATAGCGTGTGGGCAAATGGCAAGATAGCACCTAACCTAATAGTCATGTCCTTTGTTTGCAACAGCCCCGCCATGAAATTCTTTGAAAACAAAATCCTGAGAATCGAAACCCATGAGGAAAAAAGCATACTGGCTAAGATTATAGAGGAAAGGCTAAATACCTTTGATACCTCCCTATTTGATTCCATTAGTCAAAGCCATATCAAAAGATCTTCCATGATTGGATCCCAGCAATTGATCAGACTGTACCTAGAGCTTTTTTTAATAACCCTGATTAGGAACAATACCTATATAGAGAATCAAAAACGGATTTCTCCAGTTACCAGACAGAGGGTAGAAAACGATCTTCTCGACAGGATTATCTATTACATGAAGGACAATACAGACAATAATCTTATGATTGGGGATATATGCAACGAATTTGCCATTAGCCGTACCCAGCTAAAGGCATTGTTCAAGGAAAAGCTGAATACTGGAGCAATGCAATATTTTAGACACTTAAAAATGGAAAGAGCCAAGGATCTCATTAGAGAGGGCAGATATAATTTCTCCGAAATAGCTGGAATATTAAAGTTTAGCTCGGTAAACTATTTCTCCCAATCCTTTAAGAGAGTGGTAGGTATGAATCCCTCCCAATATGCTGATTCAGTCAAGAGTAAAATAGAACTGCGGAAAGAGGAGTGATGCTTTCCGCAGTTCTGGACTTATTTCTTTATTATGCATCTAATACAGATTGGGTATGCCCATAAGCTATGCTGGGAGAAGCTATGGGCGCTGCCCATTTAACCGCATTGATTATTACCTTTTGTATCTCCGGCATATGATACACAGGGAATGTTTCATGGCCAGGTCGGAAATAGAATATCTTTCCCTTGCCCCTATGATAGCAGCATCCGCTTCTAAATACCTCTCCTCCCTCAAACCAACTAATAAATATCAAATCATCAGGTTGGGGAATATTAAAGTGTTCACCATAAGTCTCCTCATGGGGTATTATTATTTTCTCTTCTAAGCCGTCTACAATAGGATGGCTAGGATCAATAACCCAGAGAATTTCCTTCTCTCCGCTTTCTCGCCATTTTAGCATTTCAGAGTCAGTACCACAAATCTTGCTAAAGATTTTTGAGGCATGCCCGGAATGCAATACTACTAGGCCCATTCCTTCTAGAATCCGCTTATGGACTCTATTTACAATTTCATCTTCAACTTCATGGTGAGCCATATGTCCCCACCAAACTAATACATCAGTATCATCTAATACTTCCTCAGTTAAACCGTGTTCAGGCATTCTCAACGTAGCGGTTTTAACGTCCATGCCTGCATCTTTCAGGAAATTGCCAATACAATTATGAATACCATCAGGATAAATTTCTCTGACTTCCGGATGTTCTTGTTCATGTATATATTCATTCCATACTGTTACCTTTATATTTTTCATACTAAGCAGCTCCTTTATAACATTCTAATGTAATCCATTCTCCCTTTTCAAAGGGCTTAAAATCACTCAACAATGGTAGCATCAAAGAAGTTTCTAAACTTGGGCAGCTTATATGCATATTCCTTGCTAAACTCATCGATCTTGTCCCAATCTTCTTTTGATAAGCTCCATCCTGAAGCCTTTAGATTTTCCTCCACCTGCCTACCATTTCTAGCTCCTACTATGGGTGCAGTAATACTTTCCTTTTGCATGGTCCATCTTATAGCAACCTGGGCAACGCTCTTGTCATATTTCTCTGCAAAGGGCTTTAATTGCTCCATGACTCTAAGAGCGCCTTTATAATACTCGCCTTGGAAAATAGGAGCACGGCTTCTGCCATCGTCGCTAGGGAATGTGGTGTTCTCATCAAACTTGCCGGTGAGAATTCCCTGAGCTAGGGTAGAATATGAAACAATACCTATATTGTTTTCAATGCAATAGTCCAATACTCCATCCCGATCAATGTCACGCCATACCAAGCTATAACAGGGTTGGATAACGTCCACATCTCCATATTTTATAGCCTCTTTCATCTGTGACAAGCTAAAATTGGATAGACCTATACAGCGGATTTTGCCGCTATCCTTAAGTTTCATCATTTCTTCCATTGTTTCACCAATAGGTACACCGGTATCCGATGGATAGTGGATAAAATAGACATCGATATAATCCATTCCCAGATCCTTTAAGCTGTTTTCGCAGGCAGGTCTAACTTTACTCTTTTCCATTTCGGTTTTCCATAACTTCGTTATAATGGTAAGCTTTTCTCGGGGTAAGGATTTTACCGCTTCACCCAATATCCGTTCTGACCGTCCGTTTCCGTATATGTAGGCAGTGTCGAAGGTATTAATACCACCTTCATAGGCTCTTTCAATAGCTTCCATGGATTCTCTATCCTCTGCACCACCCCAATAGCTACCTCCCATTACCCAGCAGCCCAGAATCTGCTCTGATACCTTTACTCCACTTCTGCCTAATTCCTTTGTAATCATTTCAACCCTCCATTTTTATATTTTTTCATTTCTATATGCTTCTTCTATACTTTACCACTCTTTTATCTATTTCCTCATAATCTATAATGCCCGTATCCAGGTATTTCATTACAGTTTCAAATGTAGGAATACCAGCTCTTCCCCCCATCCTGGTGCATTTAATGGCTGATACGGCATTGGAAAAACGAGCTGTCCGCTTTGCATCCCAGCCCTGAAGCAGTCCAAAAATAAAAGCTCCATGGTATACGTCTCCAGCTCCCGTTGTATCCATTACATTAACATTGAAGCCTTCTTCAACGAAGTATCGGTCTCCCTGGACTCCTACACAGCCCCTCTCCCCTAAGGTAAATACAACTATATCAGGACCTCTTTTTTGCAAATCCTTGCAATTGGCTTCATAGTTTTCATCCTTATATACGGCCTGATAGTAAAATTCCGAGGCAATAAAAACATCTATTAAAGGAATCATATCCTCGATGCTTTGGTGGTAGCCATCTGCATCATATACAACCACTATACCCTTCTCTCTTGCCCATAAGGCTGCCTGTTTGGTCACCGGGGTAGCATCTGACAAGTGAAGATACCTGGCAGATTGAATATAGTCCTTATCTAGATCCTCAAGCTGCAAACCTCGAGTAGTTCCCGGGTAATAGATGATGCTTCTACCATGGGTATAATCGTCTGCCAATACTATGGAAAAAGGTGTCTCACCATCTTTATCTATGACCATTCTAGAAACGTCTATGCCGTGATCCTTAAAATCATCGATACAAAACTTACCATATGCACAGTCCCCTACGACACCTATCATACCACACTGTGCTCCTAATCTGGCTAATGCTACCATGGCAGTAGGAACTTTTCCTCCCCCTTGCCAGCTATAATCATTTATTCTAGTTCCTTTATTGGATTCGGGTAATTTAGGAATATTTGCAAGGAGATCAACACATGATGTACCTATCCCTACAACATCCATCTATACTTCACCCTCCCTTAAAACATTGCTGACAATTGCTGTGGCAATTGCAATACAATAATCATTACCCACCATCTCGTTAAGGTGGAGTATTCCTACGCTCTATATCATAAACGATATGAATTTGGATTTAGGGTCCTGATTTTATCCTTAATAAAAGCCTTAACCTGCTCCTCAACCTGATTTAAACATCCATACATATACCCCTGTCCCTGGCCCTTATCCATATGCTCCTTCACTGCATCATAAAAACTTCTATTATATTCAGTGGCAATATTAAACTTGCTCATACCGCAGCTAATTGCTCTTTGAAGCTGTTCATCGGGAATACCGGAACCGCCATGCATAACCAGGGGAATATCTATAGATCTATGGATTTGTTCTATACGACTAAAATCCAATGAAGGGGTAGATACATAGTTACCATGTCCATTGCCCACTGAAATGGCTAAACTGTCCGCCCCTGTGCGTTCAACAAATTTGACAGCATCAGCAGGGTCAGTAAAATGGCTGCTGTTTGTAAAATCGTCCAGGTTATTTCCTGAACCAACATGTCCAAGCTCTGCTTCGACCTCAACACCCATTTCATGGGCTGCTTTAACCACTTGGCTGGTTAGTTTTACGTTCTCTTCAAAGTCCAATCTGGAGCCATCGATCATGATAGACGGAAAACCGCAATGCGCACCACGGATCGCATCTTCGAAGTTGTTGCTGTGATCTAGATGAAGCCCTACAGGTATATCCACTTTAGCTGCCAACTCCTTGGTGATAGCCGCTACCACACCCATAGGTATGAAACGATCAAACCCCGGATAAAACTGTATTATAACAGGCATTCTCTCCTCTTGGGCAGCCTTTATTGCCCAAGATATGGTTTCATAGTTGAATATATTAAAGGCTGCCACGCCATAACTATTCTTTACTGCATCTTTTAGTATAGTTGATACTTTTTCTATAGCCACTTTTATATGTCACTCCTATCAAGTTTGTCGATATCTATAAGCTTTTTGGCCCTGTTCCTACTTCGTCCCATTCAATGTTCAAATAGCGGGTAGCTTCCATAATAGCGCGGCTGTATTTGCCATAAACTCCTGCTACATGGTGGATATAGGGACCAAAGATAAACTTCTCCTCCACCGACTTCCAACATGGGGACTTAAACCATACATAGGAGCCGGTGGTTTCAGGTCCATCTATTGCCTCGCCTTCAGTGGCAATCATCTTATACTTCCCATCTAAGTCATCGCACCTAAGGATGGTTATATCTCCTTTCTTCAGCTCCCAAGTAGCCTGTGCATTTACCATCCTGGCTGGTTTATCTGGGTCTCGCAGGGAGTATGGAAAGGGACCGCAATGCCACAACAACTCACCATTATCATCTTCAGGATGACGGATGGTCAGATCCGCAAAGAATACTGGGCTTTCACCTAGGGTAACGGCATCAGCTATTACAGAGGTGACAGCTCCGTTCAAATCGGTTTCACAAGCAAGTGGCATTCCCAAATCCGCCATCTCACTTACTACCATACAGGGAACAACTCCGATAGCCTTAGAGAATAGACTCCAGCACTCTATAGCTCCTGCCCTGCAACCCGCCTTCTCCATCTTATCTTTGACTGTAAGCTTAAGTGCTGATACCTTTGCCAGCTGTTCCTCCGTCATGTCAGAGCAATCTATCCGCTCTTTGAAGCTGGCTACTTCTCTTTGCACTGCGCTGTCATTTGCAGCCACCAATTCCTCCACATTGCGGATTATATCGGTAACCGATAGGGGAACAACTTCAATTCCAAGCTTCTCCATCAGCAATCCTTCATTGGCAATAACACTCATAAATGATTGGGGTCTTGCACCGATCTGAGCAATCTTTAAGCGTTTCATAGCTTTGACTACATTGGCAGCACGTAAGAAGGTAATGTATCCATTTATAAATTCATCAGTTTGGACATCCACATTATATATATAGCTGAAGGTTATATTATTCCGACTTAATACCTTTGTGCTGGCAAACATACCGCACTGGGTATCCCTGCCTCGGCTTTCGAAGGTGTTGGGATACTTATCCCTATTGCCCCATAACAGAACCGGGACTTTGAACTCCCTTGCTACTTTAACAACTACCTGCTCCTCGCCAAAGTCACAGTGGCAGATGAATAGGGCATCTATATCTGCCTTCTTAAATTTATCAACTACAGCGTCTACATCTTCTAATCTATAGAGCACACCTCTTTCACAGACATCCTCTATGTCTACCAGGGTGACAACATCCTCTTTCAATCCTCTAATAGCATTAAACAGCTTATCCTTTTCCTCTGCGGCAACATCGAGGCTAAGAAAGCCCCGCTTTATCGGGAGTACACCTACAACAAGTTTTTCTTTACCTACCACTTTAACCCCTCTTTCACTATGTAATAATCCACTCTTACACCTATTATCTACCATTCTTATATTTACTGCAACCATTTAGATGGAACATTCTAGATATGACTTAAGATAATTGCTTTTAGGATAGCTTCATAACAGGACGACTGCTACGTTTTATCGTAGTTGCCGTCCTGTATATGATAAAGTTATAGAACTGCTATAATACTCAAAATGACAGTGTATCTTTTTAACAACATTACTGTGTTAATTGTCTAGACAAGCTTCAGCGAAGCTACCAGTAATGAATCCCGACGGTAGAGGTGCTGGACGCTCACACTTGGAAGTCATTTCATATACCTTACCAGTCCTGTCACTCTCTATTATACCGTTTATTATCTCAAAAGCATGAAAACCAAGTTCAGCACTACACCTGTGAGGTCGGTTGTTGCGTATCGCCCAAGCCATATCAGCTACTCCTATACCTCGGAAATCTTCTGTGTATCCGTGGATAAGAGGTATTTCATAGGGAGGGAACTGATTCCATGATCCATTATTGCGTTTTAGATATATTGGTCCTCCAAAGGTATTTGGATCATTACAGATTAAAACACCTTCTGTGCCGTATATCTCGAGACGTGGAATCTCGCCAAAGGCTTCAGAAATGGTTGTAATAGTACCGTAGCAGCCTTGTTCAAATTCTAATGCTCCTGTCAACATATTGGGGGTATCAAAGTTAAAGCTCTCCTTGTAACGGGGATGTCTTGGATTTTCATATACATAATCCTTTTCACGAGTTTTTGAAAATCCTGATACTCTTTTCACTCCTCCTAGCAGGTGGATAAGGGCATGTAGATAATAGCCACCCAAATCAAAAGGTATACCGCCTCCAGGTGACATGACAAAAGGTAAACGATCTGATTCAATTTCGCCTCTCATATGATAGCCACGCATTACCATAGCAACAGCATTCAGCGGTTCACCTATAAGACCAGCATCTATTATTTTACGTGCAGTCTGAAGCCCTCCACCTAAAAAAGTATCTGGAGCCATTCCTATACGCAATCCCTTCTCATTTGCTATGGATACGAGTTCACGGGCTTCATCCATTGTAACTGCCATCATTTTCTCGCTATATACGTTCTTCCCGGCTAGCAGTGCATCTCTAGTAACCTCATAGTGCGAAAGTGGGTATGTAGTATTCACTACTATCTCTATTCCAGGGTCCTCATATATTTCCTCGTTAGTAAGCTGCTTTATATTAAATTCCTCAGCACGATTCTTGCTCCGTTCTGGAATAATGTCGGAACATCCTACCACATCCAAAATAGAGAATTCCTGTGTCATATTTCTTAAATATGTTTTACTTATAGATCCCGAACCAATAAGTCCTACTTTTACCGGTGGTACCTTTGCCATAATATACCCCTCCCATAGATAATTTTATTAAAAATATATCCCACAATTTACCTTTGACCAATGAAGATGCTAAATAATATACATTAGCTAGGCCATACGCTATCAAGGGCTTGCTTTACCTTCCTGACAATTTCGTCAGCATCCTTCATAGTCCTAAACTCCTCATAGAATGGCTCAACTACTACTGGCCCTTCATACCCTATCCGACTAAGATTTCTTAAAAAGGTTTTTACATCTATCATACCTGTTTCACCCGGAAGCATCCTTGGACTATCTGGAATTTCATCCAAAGCATATCCTGGCATAGCGTCATTTACATGAACCAGGCCTATCTGGAATGCATGTAATGAATTAACAATATCCATACTATGGCCTGCCGTATAACAATGGTATGAATCCAGGAGAACCCCGCAGTTACCTGTTCCTATAGAATCTGCTAGACGCAATATCTCCGGCAGAGTATGAATGAATGGGTATTTTTTATCTGCATATATGCTCTTAGTTCCTAAAAACTCCATACCAAGGAAAATTCCGTATTCTTTCAGCAATAATGCATAAGGTCTTAAACGACGTGCTATATTGTTATATTCCTCATCATAGGGTAAAGTCTGACTAAAAGATAAAATATAAGTAGTTGCCCGAGTGCCACCTGTTTTACGGGCAGCTTCAAGCAATGCTGGCAATCTCTCCAAGCCTGATTTATAGGTTTCTTCATCACCCTTAAAGCTGTCAGGTAAGTTAAATCCAGCATTGACTATGCCATACTTCTCCATAGCATAAATAACCTTATCTATTCCTGCCTCAAGTATCTTTTCAGGATTCATGCGTAAACCAGTAAAGCCGTGACGTGCCGCAAGCTCTATGCCATCCAATAACGGTATATTTATTCCCAAATCCTCTAATCCTAGAGCTTTATACAAAATACTTACCTCCTTAGAATATGATATGATTTATTGATAAACCATCATAATTTCATAGCTAATTAATAACTTCTGGTGGGAATGATTGAACAATTTTTAATGGAGCATTTGATTTACTTCTCAATATAGGATCCTTAATACCAGCAGGTAAAAAGATTTCATCGCCTTTTTTAATATCAATAATGCCTCCATCATAAGCAATCTCACCTTCACCTTCGATCACTATAGCGATAGAGAAGGTGCTGGTATCTCTTAATGAAAATTCATCCCTTACTTGGGTTTCCGTTATTCCAAAATACGGAGTTTGTGCCTGTCCTATTAGCACAGTTTCAGTTCCTCCTTCTTCACATCTTACAACCTTAGGAGGGATTTTATATCCATTTAAAATCTCTTCATAGCTGAAACCCACATATTCATAACAGCCCAATAAACGTTCCTTATATTGAATTTCTTCCTCCTTGGACTTAAATGATCTTTTCCTAACTCCTACAGTAATATCAGATGACTCTTGAACTTCAATCATAAAACATCCCGGACCAACTGCATGGGGCATTCCCGCATCAACAAAAAACATATCTCCAGGCGAGACATGTATTTTGTGGCACAACTCCTCCATAGATTTAATATCCTGTTGTTCATACAATTCCTCAAAGATCTGACGAGTAATGCCTTCCTTAAATCCTAATAAAACATAGGGAAGCTCTTGCTGATCCTCTCTTGTACCAATAATGTACCAGCTTTCAACTTTACCAAATTCTGAATTGAAATGCTTTTTGGCATACTCCCTGCTAGGATGGGCCTGAAGTCCAAGTTGATTCTTGGCATCCAATAGTTTTACAAGGATACAGGTTTCATCTCCGAACTTGGTATAATGCTTCTCTCCCAAGATTTCCTTGGGATGCATATCAATCAAATCCTTAAGAAGCATTACATGACCTGAAGGCAATATAACCTCGGAAAGTCCCATATTGCTATCCTGTTCTTGATTTGGAGTTCTAGCACGGGTGGTTGACCCTACCCATGCTTCAGGTCTCCCGTCATCTTTTATTTCTTTCTGTCCTCTGAATCTATCTATTTCCCTACCACCAGG
>JAWLDD010000070.1:0-9544 GCA_041686815.1 Candidatus Atribacteria bacterium
GTTAATTATGTCCTGTTCTCCCGTCATCAGTATAATAATGGCGGTGTTGTTATTCAATGAAACTATGAGCGTATCAAAGCTTATCGGTACCGCCCTTATTGTCATTGGCTTGACTATGATTGTTCGATAGATTCTGCCATATGGCTATAACTATTATGACAATACATTTATATAATCTAGGTATGGGTCCTCGGTGCCCTGTAGTTGATATTTTGATTCCTTTATCACCTTAATATATTCTACAATCTCTTTTGTGATGCGCTCACCTGGGCACAATGCGGGAATACCGGGGGGATAAGCCATGGCCATTTCTCCACTGATTTCACCTATGGAATTCTCTAGGGCAACGGTTTTTTTATCGCTATAGAATGCATCCCTGGGGGATACGACCATTTCCAAGGTGGGCATTGCTATAGATGGCTCATTAACTTCACAGATACCATATCTCTTAGAAATATCTGCTAGTGCATTGATAAGACAATTTATTTGGTCTTCACCGTCACCAAGGCTTATTATAGCAACAATATTGTAAAAATCTGACATCTCCACCTGAATGTTATACTCTTTTCTCAAAATGGATTCAGTTTCATAACCTGATATTCCTAATCTCCTTAGGTTAACACATAGCCTGGTTTCATCAAAGGCAAAGACTCCTGATTGGCCTACCAATTCTGGCCCAAAGGCATATAGGCCCTCTAGCTTGTTTATTCTATGACGTGCATAGCTGGCAAGTTCCCTAGCAGTACCAATCAAATCCTTGCCCTTTAAGGCCAAATGCTTACGAGCTAGATCTAGAGAGGCCATTAAGACATAGGAAGCACTGGTGGTCTGCATGAGGTTTATGATGGTTTTAACTCTTGATGGATTAATATTCTTCCTGTTGGACAGAAGAACAGAGCTTTGGGTCATGGAGCCACCTGTTTTATGTAAGCTCATGGCACTCATATCAGCACCTAAAGACATAGCCGACGGAGGCAGCTGGGGGTGAAAGTGAAAGTGAGCGCCATGGGCTTCATCCACTAGCACCAGCATTTGGTTTTGATGGGCTAATTGGATGATTTCCCGAAGGTTGGATGCCATGCCATAATAGCTAGGGTTATTGACAAATATGGCCTTAGCGTCGGGGTGGGACTTTATTGCATCCTTTAGACTTTCAATGTCTAGTCCCATGCCAATTCCCAATTCATTATGGATAATAGGTTGTATGTATACAGGAATAGCACCGCTTAATATAAGAGCACCAATGGTAGATTTATGTGCATCACGAGGAATGATAATCCGCTGCCCGGGCTTGCAGGCATAGAGTATCATGGCTTGCACTCCCTGGCTGGTGCCGTTTACAAGAAAGAAGGAATCATCTGCTCCAAAGAGTTGAGCCATGAGATCCTGAGACTCTTTGATAACACTCATTGGATTGCATATATTATCCAGGTCTTCCATGCCATTGACATCCATTTGAAATATCCGTTCTCCCACATATTCTTTAAAATCATCTATTATACCTCTACCCCCTTTGTGGCCAGGGACATGGAAGGGGATGACTCTATCGTCGATGTATTTTTGTATTGCTTCAAATAATGGCGCTTTGTTTTGTTCTAATTTCTCCATTTTCTGCATGAAAAAATCTCCTCTCAAAATCCCAGTACCAACAGTATATGTTCTGTATTCTTCTTTGTGATTGACTGGACAAAGATGTGGTTATAATGGTGCTGTAGAAACCCTTGGGAAAAGTCCACTGATAAGTTTGGATAGAAATCTTTGTTCAAAAGAATACTAAATAGAAGGAATTTCATTATATAAAGGAGAAGTAAATATGGTAATTTTTATTTCAAAGGAGGCCAAGACCAATTGACTGATATCGTTAAAAAGGAATTGGGAAAGAATATAAACCTATATGTAATTCCAGATAAAAAGTTTAAAACGGTATATATAAGCTATTGCTTTCATAGGGATTTAGACGAGAACTATACCTATAATGCCCTTGTACCCGCTGTATTAAAGAGAGGGTGTGAGGGATATGAAAATCAAAAAGAGATCGGCGCATATTTAGAGGAGCAGTACGGAGCACTCTTTGATGCAGGTGTTCAAAAAAAAGGAGAGCGCCAGATTCTATGGTTTACTATGGATTTGGTTAATGAAATATATGTAGGTAAGGATGGGTTGTTAGCACAGGCCCTTTATTTCTTGAACAGAATAATAACCAAACCCATATTGGAAAATTCTATATTCAAATCCGACTACGTCAACCAGGAAAAAGCAAACCTTAAGAACAGGATTCAAGCCATGATAAATGACAAGATGCAGTATAGCATGGAACGCTGCATTCAAGAGATGTGCAAGGGTGAAAAATATGCAAGATATGTCCTTGGAAGCGTAGAGGAGCTAGATTCCCTAGACCATAACAAGCTATATGAAGTTTATAAGGATACCATAGCCACTAGTCCCCTGGACATCTTTGTTGTAGGGGATGTGGATGCAGAGAAGGTGTCAGTTCTGGTCAAAAACAGCTTGGATCTAGAGAGAACACACATGAAGATTATTCCGGATTCCATAATCAAGAAGATTGGTGTAAAACAAAGGGAAGTCGTAGAGGAGATGGATGTAGCCCAGGCAAAGCTGAATATCGGATTTAGAACAAATACCTCTGTCAATGAAAAGGAATACTTTCCCTTGGTGCTGTATACCAGCATTTTAGGTGGAGGCCCCCACTCCAAACTCTTCATAAATGTAAGGGAGAAGAGCAGTTTAGCCTATTACGCCTTTGCTAGGTTGGAGAGTTATAAGGGTCTGATGTTTATCGGATCAGGCATTGATCAAAACAATTATGACAAAGCTTTAGAGATTATTATGGAACAAATAAGGGATATGGGCAAGGGTAGTATAACGGAGAATGAGTTCACAGCTGCGGTAAATGCCATAACTACATCTTTAAGAGGGGCTAAGGATAAACCCGGGCAGCTGGTGGATTATTATCTTGGCAATGCAATAACAGGAGCTGGATATTCCTTAGAGGATTATATAAGCGAGATACAAAAAGTAAAGCTGGAAGAAGTGGTAGAGGTTTCAAAGAAGATAAAGGCTGATACGGTATATCTTCTGAGGCCAAAGGAGGGAAATATCTAAATGGAGAAGGTAATCCAAAATAAACTGCTAAGAGAAAAGCTTATATATCATAAACTTAGGGTTGGATTGGACGTGTATATACTACCAAAGCCTGGATATAGTCAGCAATTTGCCATATATGCCACTCGTTACGGGTCAATTGACAGCCAATTTGTTCCCTTAGGGCAACGAGAGGCCATTACTGTCCCCGATGGGATAGCCCATTTTTTAGAGCACAAGCTCTTTGAGGAAGAGGAAGGCAACGTTTTTGAAGAGTATTCTAGACTAGGGGCTCAGCCCAATGCCTTTACCAACTTCACCATGACAGCATACCATTTTACGTCAACTGGCAACTTCTATGAGTGTCTTGATGTATTAATGGGTTTTGTAGGTCGACCTTATTTTACAGATGAAAACGTAGATAAAGAAAAGGGGATCATAGCCCAGGAGATAAGAATGTATGAAGATAATCCATACTGGAGAGTCTACTTCAATCTCTTAAGGGGAATGTATCATGCTTTTCCTGTAAGAAAGGATATTGCAGGTACAGTAGAGTCCATATATAAAATTGATAAGGAAACCCTATACGAGTGCTATAGAACATTCTATCATCCATCCAATATGATCTTGTTTATTGCAGGGGATGTTGATGCCGATAGAGTTATCAAGCAGGCAGAGGAACTCTTTGAGAAACAGCCTGTAGAAGGAGGAGCTGGAGATATAGAGAGGATCTTCCTCGAAGAGCCCAAAGGGGTGTACAAGAGCAGGATGGAAGAGAAACTAGCTATATCAAGGCCAATGTTCGCTTTGGGATTCAAGGATGAAGATATCACCGGTGGAGGAGATAGGCTGCTCCATAAGATTATAGCCAATGAAATAATTTTGGACATGTTGGTAGGCCCAAGCTCCGATATATACAATCAGCTATACGAGGAGGGCCTTATTGACTCATCATTTGGTACCGATTATACTGGTGAAGTCAATTACGGTTATGCTATGATGTCAGGACTGTCTTCAGATCCTGAAAAGGTAGCAGATATCCTTAAGGATGAGATAAAAAAACGAAAATCTCAATCTTGGGGGCAGGAATATTTTGACAGAATCAAAAGGAAAAAGATTGGTAGATTTATTAGGCTGTTTAACTCCCTAGATTCTGCAAGTATTCGGTTTATCTCCATGATGTTTAGGGGTGTTAACCTCTTTGATTATTTAAATAAGATAGAGGCCATGACATACCATCAAGTTAATGAGGTATTTAATCAGCTTTATGGCGAAAATAATAGTTGTCTATCTTTGATATTGCCTAAAGATTAAAATAGTTAATGTTGTCAAGAGGGGGAATGAATGTGGATCCAGTAGCTTTTTATGTATTTGGAAGGCCGGTTTTTTGGTATGGAATAATCATTGCAATAGGAGTTTTGGTGGGAATCTATCTGGCTATGAGATATGCCCAGAAGCTGGGGTATGATCAGGAAATGATAATGGATTTCTGCTTATTGGCTATACCGCTGGGTATTGTTGGCGCACGCCTTTACTATGTGATATTCTCATGGAGCTATTACAGCAAAAACCCGGTGGATATCATAAAGATATGGGAAGGTGGCCTTGCTATTTATGGCGCTGTAATTGGCGGTGTGATAAGTGCATTTATCTTTACGCGAAGAAGAAAAATAAACTTTTGGGATCTGTGCGATATTGCTGCTCCCAGCTTGATTTTGGGCCAGGCACTGGGAAGGTGGGGCAATTTCTTTAACCAGGAAGCTTACGGTTACGTGGTGGAAAACCCAGCTTGGCAATGGTTCCCAGCAGCGGTATACATCGACGCCACTGCTCAGTGGCATATGGCAACCTTCTTCTATGAATCCATGTGGAATTTCGCTGTTTTCTTTTTCTTACTCTACTACAAGAGAAAACGGAAAAGATCAGGTGAAATATTTCTTTTGTACCTTATACTGTACTCCATAGGCAGAGTAGTTATTGAAGGTCTACGGACCGATAGCCTATATTGGGGACCATTCAGGGTATCTCAGCTATTAAGTGGAATATTGATTATAGCTGGTATTGTCCTATTTATAAGAGGTAGAAGAAAAGGAGAAGTGGATATAGAAGAAACGTTAGATGATAGCCTAGAAGAAAATAATGCTGAGGAAGAAAGTGACTCCAAAGAACAGGATGAGGTAAATATACTCGAGGACTTGAAAGACTTTGACTTGAATGATCTTGACTTGGAAGACCATGACTTGGAAGAGGAAAAGGATTAAATCCTTTCCTCTTTTTTTTAACAGTTATAGAGTAAATATTAGAGAATGAAAGTAGAAAATTTGTTGATAATAATAAATGGAATTAAAAGATTATATTTGGGAAAGATAATTATAAAGGTTGATGAGTGGATTGAACTGGTATATTTTTAACTAAAATTTCTATAATAAAATCAGGGTTTTGGTTTAACATATACCTATGCCAATTATTTTATTGATTATGTGTTAGCGATAGAAATGAAAGGAGTACACAAAATGGCTGATGATAATGTACGTAGAGATGATGACCATCGAGAAGAGGGTAGAAATACAAGTTGGCTTGGTTTGATTGTTCGTTTTATAGTGGCAGCAATAGTTCTTATGGTGACAGCAGCTGTTACACCAGGATTTGATTCCATGGGATTTGGAACTGCTTTGTTGGCAGCTTTGATAATTGCTGCTATGGATTACGTAATCCAAAGCTGTTTAGAATCGATGCATCACCCTTTGGGAGAGGACTGTCAGGCTTTGTTCTTTCAGTAGTAATAATATATTTAACCCAGTTCTTAGTCCCAGGGATGGATATCAACCTTTGGGGTGCCGTTATAGCAGCCTTGATAATTGGTGTTGTTGATGCCATAATTCCTGCTCACGTATTTTGATCCAAGGCGGACATATTTTATATGTATTAAATAAAGATAAAATCAATAGAACAAAGGCTTTCTTATATACTTGTATCTATAGGAAAGTCTTTGTTCTATTTTTATAATACTTGGGAATTATAGGGTTACTTGAAAAATAATTGGCTATACTGTATAATAAAGTTGTTTAAACTGTGTTATTTTCAGGATTTTTACAACGATGAAGAGGTGCAATCAATGAATAACCAACCTTTTGCGGTTAAGGATAGTATCCGCGAATTTGTAGAGCAACTTAAATCCTGTGACAGCATACCCTTGGATGAGATGCCGGAATACCGATTATTTATCTCACAAATCGAGGAGTTTTTCGATAAAAAGCTGGGTAGAAATGCTGAAGACGATGAAGAACGGAAGACTATCTCCAAAACCATGATTCAAAACTACATAAAAGATGGCCTAATTATGCCGCCTGAAGGTAAATCTTATAACCGCAGCCATATCATATTGTTAGCAATAATATATAATTTAAAGTCCATTCTAACTATTAGAGATATTAAAAAACTATTATTGCCTATCCTAGAAATGGCCGACGATGATAGCAAATCCAATAAGATCCAAGAAATGTATAATACCTATTATGGTATAAAAGAAACCTTTATTGACAGATTTTTCAAGTTAATAGAACAGGACATGGAACTTATTGATTCGAGATTGAATGAAGAAGTAAAAGAGGAATGGGATGAGCTTCCTCTTATAATGCTGGTGTTGACATTGATCACCCAAGCAAATCTTAATAAGAGGCTGGCTGAACGAATAATAGAATTGTATTTTAAATCCGATGACCATGAAAAGGATAAAGATATAGATAAAAACACAAATAAGCACAACAACTCCAATGAAGAGGATCCTAATAAATAGGATCTTTTTCTGTATGAGCAAAACCCATGAGCTTGGCATTATAGAAAAATCACAAAAAATAATGACTATTCTTGTAAAAATTATGAGAATCCAAACACAAAGTATTATAAGCATTGTAAAGCGGTTTTAAATACTATATAATAGGGTTAATATATATTATATCGTGAAAGAGGTGCTAGATGCCCGACAATTAAATAATGGAAGGAGGTATTCGGGTGAAAAAGAGAAATCCAAAGAGTAGAGGCTATGGGAGGCAGAGGTTCAAGTCTAGCAAAAGAGGTTTTCTGCACGGGAACTACATATACGTAACCGATCATGCTATTGCCCGTTACCAACAGCGGATAAAGAGAGTGAGCAGTCAAAACGCTCAGAATTCCATTATTGAAAGTGTGAAGAGGAGCAGGCTAATAGCCTTAACAAAATATGGTGGACGTGAGATCAGAGAAAACAGAGGTGTACTCTACGTTTGTGAGCTTCAAGGGAACTGTTTGAGTGTTATAACTGTCTTAATCGGCGATGTGGATTTAAGGTTTGTTGTATAAATCATACTATTGTACTTATCATGATAAATTTGCTTCTGATCAGACACTGAATTCTAATGCAGAGTGTAACAGGGACAATACAAGCTATAGTTGTCCCTTTTTGTTTATGTACATTTACCAAAAACTATGGATTTTTTTAGCCCAAGATAGTATAATGAAGATTAAAATATATGTTAGAGGCGATAAACGTGAGAAATTTAACCATGCTAACAGATTTATATCAACTTACCATGATGTATGGTTATGAGAAGGAAAATAAATCAGATCAAGTCGTAGTCTTCGATTTATTCTTTAGAAGGACGACGGAGGACAGTGCTTATGCAGTTGCTGCAGGCCTAGAGCAAGCTGTTGAATACATTGAAAATCTACATTTTTCTGAAGAGGATATAGAATACCTCCGTGGTCTCAAACTCTTTGATGAGGACTTTTTAAACAAAATTCGAAACTTCCAGTTTACTGGTGATATTGACGCGATTCCTGAAGGGACAGTTGTATTTCCAAATGAGCCTTTAATCCGTGTCAAGGCACCTATATTTGAGGCCCAACTTATAGAAACAGCTTTGCTAAACATCGTTAATCATCAAACTCTCATCGCAACCAAGGCCAGTCGCGTTGTCCAAGCAGCCCAGGGGGATAGCGTGTTGGAATTTGGGCTTAGAAGGGCTCAAGGACCAGACGCAGGAATCTATGGTGCTAGAGCTTCTATAATCGGCGGATGCAATGCTACTTCCAATGTATTGGCGGGCAAAATGTTTGGCATACCCGTTCAGGGTACTCATGCCCATAGCTGGGTCATGAGCTTCCCCAGCGAATTGGATGCCTTCAGAGCCTATGCCAATGCCTTTCCTCACAGCTGTCTTTTATTGGTGGATACTTATGACACATTGAAAAGTGGTGTCCCCAATGCCATAAAGGTATTCAATGAACTTCGGGACAGGGGAATAGAGCCCTTAGGTATTCGTCTAGACTCGGGAGATTTGGCCTATCTAAGCAAAAAAGCCAGGACAATGCTTGATAAAGCTGGATTCCCCAATGCCAAGATTGTAGCTTCAAGTGATTTAGACGAAAATGTAATATGGGATCTAAAGGCTCAAGGAGCGGCCATCGATGTATGGGGAGTGGGTACAGCCATGATAACCAGCAAGGACAACCCTGCATTGGGTGGAGTGTACAAGCTGGTAGCCGAAGAGGTGGATGGCAAATTGATTCCCCGAATAAAGATTTCGGAAAATGCATTTAAAATAACCAACCCAGGATACAAAAAGGTCTTTAGACTTTATGATAAGGATACCCACAAGGCTATTGCAGATCTTATCACCCTGGACCATGAAACCATTGACGAAAGCAAGCCGTTGACCATTTTTGATCCTATCGATACCTGGAAACGGATGACCTTGACCAATTTCAAAGCTAGGGAATTGTTAGTGCCCATATTTAGAAAGGGAGAGAGGGTATACAAATTGCCGCCCCTTAATGAGATTCAGCAGTATGCTAAAAAAGAGATGGATACCCTATGGGCGGAGTATAAGCGTTTGACTAAGCCCCATGTATATAAAGTAGACTTATCGGATGAATTATACAATTTGAAAAATCAATTATTAGAGGAGTACTCCTTTAAGAAATGAACATAAAAAACCCTCTTGTACATGATTGTCCATGACAAGAGGGTTTTTTGCGTAGAAATCACCACCAGTTAGTATAAGGCATAGTATGTATATATCAATGTATAGCCTAGAACAGGTGGTGATTTAATGAGATTTGGTTTAGCTTTATCGGGAGGTGGCATCAGGGGTGTAGCCCATATAGGGGTTTTAAAGGCTTTGGAAGAGGAAGGTTTGAGGCCCTCATGGATAGCAGGAACCAGTGCAGGAAGCATAGTGGCTGGCCTCTATGCCTATGGCTATTCTACTCAAGAAATGGAAGACATAGCCATTGATCTTCAGCGTAGATATATAGATTTGGATTATTTAGGAATGATTTTTGGCTTCACACAATGGATGATTGGGAGAGAGCCATGTCTTGACGGACTAATCAAGGGTAAGGCCATAGAGAAGTATTTGAATAATCTAACCAAGGGTATAAATATAAAGGATATTAAGATGCC
>JAWLDD010000071.1:0-9518 GCA_041686815.1 Candidatus Atribacteria bacterium
GTTCCATCTAGATCAAATAAAAAAGTGTCTCGCATTATAAAAACCCCCTAAACTGTTTTCCTATCCTATCCGTTTCTTTACATCTTCTATCAATCTTGCCATACGGGTTTTAGCATCCTCCTGATCTTGCCCGAGAGTAGAAAAATACAGCTTTACCTTAGGCTCAGTGCCTGAAGGTCGTATTGCAAACCAAGATCCATCTGCCAAGGTGTAGCGTAGAACATCTGAGCTGGGCAGTTCAATAGTCGAAACCATATCTTCTTTCAATCTATATTGCTTGCTTATCTTATAATCATCTATGACTACTACGCTGCTGTCAGCCAGCTCTGTGGGGGGATGGTTCCGTAATTCATCCATTAGCTCCGCGATACGCTCCATGCCCTCCTTACCTTCCATCTCCATGGCCTTAAGTTCTTCACAATAATGGCCATATTTATTCCAAATCTCTATCAGCCCTTCATAGAGGCTCATACCTCTGGATTTGTAGTAGGCTGCCATCTCACATATTAGCATGGATGATGATACTCCATCTTTATCGCGTACAAAATCTCCTGCCAGATAGCCATAGCTTTCCTCATAGCCAAATATATAGGTGTGGCTGCCGGTCTCTTCAAACTCCTTAATCTTTTCCCCAATAAACTTAAATCCCGTTAATGTATCTATTACCTTAACCCCATAGGACTTGGCTATCTCATCGCCTAGCTTGCTAGTTACAACAGTCTTAATTATGGTTCCATTATGTGGAAGCTTACCAGCCCTTTTCATAGCTCCCAGTATATAATCAACCAACAAGGCTCCAACTTGATTGCCACTCAAAGCAATGTACTCGCCTTGGGTATTCTTGACTACTACGCCTACTCTATCACAGTCCGGATCTGTACCTATGATGATATCTGTATCATTACCGCTCTCTTTTGCCATATCTATAGCCAGTTCAAACACTCTACGCTCCTCAGGATTGGGATAGCCAACAGTAGAAAAGTTTGGATCAGGAGATTCCTGTTCTGGCACCACCCTTACATTCTTAAATCCTGCCTCTTGCAATACCCTGCGAACAGGTTTATTGCCTGATCCATGAAGTGGAGTGTAGATTATTTTGAGGTCTTCTCCCATCTTGGTTATTACATCAGGATTAACTGATAGACCTATAACCCGATCTATATATGATCTTAATACTTCCTCGCCTACTATATTCAACAAGCCTTTATCTAGAGCATCGGCCTTGTCCATTATCTTAATCTGGCTAAAATCCTTTATTTTGTTGATCTCCTGGATTATCTCATTGGCCTTTTCTAGAGCAACTTGGGCTCCATCCTCCCAGTAGACTTTATAGCCATTGTACTGTGGAGGGTTGTGGCTGGCAGTTATAACTATCCCTGCAATAGCACCTAGCTCCCTCACCGAGAAGGATAATACAGGGGTAGGTTGTAGCTCACTATATAAGAAGGTCTTTATTCCATTTCCGTTTAAAACCAAGGCCACTCTCTCAGCAAATTCTGGCGACATCCTTCTAGAATCGTAGGCGATGACCACACCTCTCTCCATGGCATCCTGGCCTTGCAATGCGATATAATTGGCAAGCCCCTGGGTGGCTTTGCCTACGGTATAAAAGTTCATACGATTAGAGCCAGCTCCTATAACTCCGCGCAATCCACCTGTTCCAAACTCCAGATCCTTATAAAATCTATCCTCGATCTCTTTTTCATTGCCTGCAATTGATCTTAGTTCTTCCTTTGTAGCATCGTCAATGATTGGGCTTTCCAACCATTGTCGGTATTTTATCATGTATTCCATACTCATTCTCCTTGCTCGATTAAAATTACCATTGTTCTCCATGTTTAAACAGGTCTGTAGTAATCAAATTCTCAATATACTTGACAAAATCGTCCCTAAGCTCATGGTTGCGCAGTGCAAATTCCATGGTTGCCTCAAGATATCCCAATTTGTTTCCTACATCATACCTTTTTCCTTCAAAGTTATAGGCATACATAGCCTCTTCCATTGCCAGGGCTTTGAGGGCATCTGTTAATTGAATCTCTCCTCCAGCACCAGGCTGAGTTTTTTCAAGAAAATCAAATATACGCGGGTTAATTATATATCTACCCAAAATAGCAAGATTTGAAGGCGCTTCTTCTAATTTTGGTTTTTCCACCAAATGCCTTACCTTGTAAACACCATCTTCGATTAGCATTCCATCAACTATACCGTATTTATTCACCTGATCAGGTGCAACATGCTGGCATCCAAGGATGGTAGTCTTATATTCCTGATAAACGTCAATTAGCTGTTTGAGACAAGGTACCTTGGAGTGAACTATATCGTCCCCCAACAACACTGCAAATGGCTCATCGCCTATAAATAAACGGGCACAGTAAATGGCATGCCCTAATCCTTTAGGCTCTTTCTGGCGAATATAGTGAATATCCACCATGTTGGATATATCATCCACCAGCTTGAGCAAATCCTCATTTTTGCTTTTCTTTAAGGCATCCTCCAGTTCCAAAGAACGATCAAAATGATCTTCTATAGATCTCTTATTTCGTCCTGTAACTATGATAATACTTTCAATTCCAGAAGCAACTGCTTCCTCGATTATGTATTGGATAGTGGGCTTGTCCACTATAGGTAGCATCTCCTTAGGTTGCGCTTTTGTCGCCGGTAAAAAACGGGTCCCCAATCCGGCTGCGGGGATTATAGCCTTTCGAACTTTCAACTGAAAACACCCCAATTCAAAATTATATAAAATCTTGCATTGGTATAATTATATCATAAATTGGCTTCTATTCACCTAAAAAACGTGATAAAATAGATTAAATGGTAAAAAAATCAAAGGAGATGTAATATGATAGAGATCAAAAATCTTTCAAAAAGCTACAATAAAGGTGCTGTTAAAGCTGTAGATGATTTGAATCTCCATGTCAAACCAGGTGAGATCTTTGGCTTTTTGGGCCCTAATGGTGCTGGTAAGACTACTACCATAAAGATGATGGTCGGGCTTTTGACTCCTGACAGTGGTTCCATCAGACTTGCTGGATTCGATACTGCAAAAAACCCCATAGAAGCCAAGCAAAACATAGGATATGTGCCCGATAATCCCGATGTATATGATCGCCTGACTGGTATGGAATATCTTAATTTTATGGCTGATGTATATAAGGTATCAGTTGAAGAAAGGCAAGAGCGTATAGCCTATCTTCTTGAGATGTTTAATCTGACCGATGCGGTGGGAGATCTGATCAAAAGCTATTCCCATGGAATGAAGCAAAAGATAGTGCTAACAGGAGCGCTACTGCACAATCCATCCATATGGATACTGGATGAACCCATGGTGGGCTTGGATCCTAAATCCTCCCATCTTTTAAAAGAGTTTATGAGAAATCATTGCGACCAGGGCAATACAGTATTCTTCTCTACTCATGTATTGGAGGTAGCTGAAAGGCTCTGTGATCGTATTGCCATAATAAATAAAGGTAAGCTTATTGCAATGGGTACAATGGATGAGCTTAGACATGGCGATCAAGCTGGCTCACTGGAAAATATATTCTTGGAGTTGACTGAGATATGAAGACTTTTCTTTCCCTACTTAAAACCATTCTAAATACTTACTTCGGTATCTCTGCCCTTAAATACCGCTTTACTAAAGAAAAAAAGCGCCTATGGGAGCCCATTGCCATTATTATCTCCATCGTCATAGGCCTAGGCAGCATTATGTTCTTGTACAGTCTTTTGCTTTTTGGCATCTTCATGGGAGGCCATGTTATAGGTCACCCTGAGATAGTCCTTACCTTCTCTTTTCTATCTGCTCAACTGCTTATCTTTATATTTGGTATCTTTTATATCATGTCGGTCTTTTATTTTTCTAACGATATGAATATCCTAATTCCCCTGCCTCTAAAGCCAGCAGAGGTATTGGGAGCAAAATTTATAACTATCCTAATAAGCGAATACTTCGTAGCCCTCCCCATGCTACTTCCAGCATTCATCATATACGGTACAGGAACGTGGGCAGGAATTTTATACTGGCTGAAAGGTCTTGTTTTGGTACTTATGGCTCCTATCTTGCCCATGGTCATTGCTGCCATATTTGTAATCCTTTTAATGCGCTTCGTAAACATTCGAAAAAGCAAAGACCTTATGGTAGTAATTGGTAGCCTGTTGGGGCTCTTTATAGGGGTAGGAGTAAACTTTTTGACCCAAAATATTCCTGAGGGAAATGAACAGGAATTTATTCAGAATCTCATAGAAAGCAATACAGGACTTATTGAATCCATTGGCAACAAATTCCCTCCCAGCATCTGGGCTACCCTTGGCCTATCCCAACCGGGATGGCAGGGATGGGGCTATTTCCTTCTGTTTGTAGGCCTTTCACTGGCCTTGGTAGCTGTACTTTTATGGCTCGGCAACAGGTTCTTCTATAGAGGGTACTTATCTGGCCAAGAGGTCCAAAGAAAAGCCAAAATCCTGTCAAAAGAGGATATGGCTAAAGGTACTGCTAAGGCTTCTTCTCCTGTTATAGCCTTATTTTGGAGAGAATGGAAGCTGTTTATGCGCACTCCCATATATGTTATGAACGGCTTAGCAGGCATAATAATGATACCTCTTTTCATGTTCATGCCCTTCATGACCCAGGCTGAAGAATTGAAGGAGGTTCTAAACTATGCAAGGGATCCCCAATATACATTGATAACCGTACTAGTATCCCTAGGGATAATGCTCTTTGCATCTAGCATGAATATGGTATCCTGTACTGCTATTTCTAGGGAAGGTAATACGATCTGGATTTCCAAGATGATACCCATTCCTCCCAAGGATCAGGTTTTGGCTAAGCTTCTTCACAGCAGCTCTCTATCCTTGTTAGGCTTAGTTGCCATATCCATCCCCTTATATTTTCTATTGGGGATTGCACTGTATAGAATTCTTATTATCTTGATGTTGGGCTTGTTAACCAATGTGCTTATCAATATCCTAGGGCTTATGGTAGATGTATTTCGCCCGAAGCTTGAGTGGACTGATCCTCAAGAGGCTATTAAGCAAAACATAAATGTATTCTTCAGTATGTTGGCTTCCTTTTTGGTGATGGTTTTACTAGGCGGAATCTCAATTATCCTAGTTTTGATTAAAGTACCTGAGATCGTTGTTTACGGTGCTTTGTTTCTAATGTTAATCATTCTAACGGTACCTTGTCTTTACGGATTATTTTCTCTGGCTGATAGAAAGTATGGCGATCTTGAAGTTTAGACCATTATTTAGACCATTATATTATAGGACCGGTGTCCGTCATTGGACTTTAAACCGGTCCTAATTTAATCCAAATATGTCTCCCAATATTCTATCCAAATAGCTATCATCTAGTTTTGGTTTATTATCTTTATTGCATACACTGCAATGCCCACAATTTTTAAAATTTGCATGTTCATTAAAATATTCCAATATAAAGAGCCTTAAGCACTTTTTGCCTGCGCAATACTCCTCCATGCTTTCCAGCCTATCCAGTTCCACATCCTTGTGCCTGTCAATCTCCTCTTGGGTAAGCTCAAACTCTCTGTCATAAATTGAGTAGACTATCCCGTCCTTCATCTTTACATAGTTGTACTCATAAAGCTTTTTTAAAGCGCTTTGAAGAATATGTCTATCTATGGTTCTGCTCCTTAAGAGGAGCTCCTGTGGAATACCCTTTGAATCTCTGGCTTTTATGCGATTGTATAGGCTCTTTACCAGTTTAACAGGGGGGTAGTTCCCGTCTATCATAAAGCGATTTAGGGTGTAGTCATTCTGAGAGTGGAGCAATATACAGGAAGAAGCCTTGCCATCTCGCCCTGCTCGGCCTGCCTCCTGATAATAGTT
This sequence comes from Candidatus Atribacteria bacterium, assembly GCA_041686815.1. GTDB lineage: Bacteria > Bacillota > Clostridia > Caldicoprobacterales > UBA3941 > JAWLDD01. The sequence goes on from JAWLDD010000071.1 coordinate 5,845, forward strand.
TTCCAAACTTTTGGGCATATTCCAATGTATTATATATCTAACGTCGCTTTTATTGATACCCATGCCAAAAGCGTTGGTTGCAACCATCACCTTTATTTGGTCATTAATGAAGGCTTCTTGGGTTGCATTCCTTGTGAAACTGTCTAGGCCTGCATGATACATGCCTACCGCTATTCCTCTACTTTTTAAAAGGCTGAACAGCTCATCTACATTGGCACGGGTTGTGGCGTATATGATACCGGATTTGTTTCTGTTCTTTTGGACATACTTAAGGGTAAAAAGTTTCTTATCTTCACTGTTTTCCACTTTGAATTCCAAGTTGGGTCTATCAAAGCTTTCCACGAAAACCTTATAGTCGTTTTTGATGCCAAGGAGACTAGCAATATCATGTTGGACTCTTTTAGTAGCTGTAGCAGTAAAGGCTGCTACTACCGGATTGCCTATATGCTCTATAAAGTCCTTTATCTTTAGATAGGCGGGTCTAAAATTGTGTCCCCATTGGGATACACAATGGGCTTCATCTATAGCTACAAAAGGTATATGGACGCCTTCTAAAGCTTTCAGAAAATCCTGAGAGTAAAATCTTTCAGGAGCAATATATACAATCTTGTATTTTCCGATTCTTATATCACCAATGGTCTTTTCCACCTGTTTATCAGGTAATACGCTGCTGATGTAAGCAGCTTTTATATCGCGCTCAGTCAGCTCATCCACCTGATCCTTCATCAGCGATATAAGAGGAGATATGACTATGGAGGTACCGGGAAAAATGAGAGCGGGAAGCTGATAGCATAGAGATTTACCACCACCTGTGGGAAAGATTGCTATTGTGTTGTTGCCCTGCAATATGCTCTCAATCACTTCCCTCTGTGCCAGAAGGAAGCTATCATAGCCGAAATATTTTTTTAGATATTCATCCATTACCTTCGAATAGTCCATAATATTCCCTCTTTTCTCCTAACTCTAGTCTATCTGTATTCCCATGGGAAATCAAGAACTTTCTTCGTAAAGGATTTTTTGCTCAAAAACTTGTCCTGAGATGTTTCATTTTGGTGCAAATAGGGTATAAAATATATTGTGAATAAAAACTACTATTTTTGGAGGAAGATAGATATGAAGAGTTTAAAGGGTACAAAAACCGCTGAGAATCTTATGAAAGCTTTTGCCGGAGAATCCCAGGCACGCAATAGGTACTTCATGTATGCTAGCGTTGCAGGAAAAGAAGGGTTCAAACAAATTGAAGAGATTTTCCTTGAGACTGCTGACAACGAGAGAATCCACGCCAACAGATTTTTCAGATTCTTGGTAGAAGGCTTTGATGGAGAGCTTCCTACTACTGTAGAGATAAATGCTGATTATCCAGTAGCTCTAGGCAACACCTATGAAAACCTCCAGGCTGCAGCAGCTGGTGAGCACGAAGAATGGTCAGATCTCTATCCAGCATTCGCAGAACAGGCCAAAGAAGAAGGATTCCCAGAGATAGCAAACGCTTTTATCATGATTGCTAAAGCAGAGACCAACCATGAAACCAGGTTCTTAAAGTTAGCCGAAAACGTGGATAAAGGAAAAGTATTCCAAAAAGATGATGAAGTGCAATGGATTTGCAGAAAGTGTGGTTATATACATAAGGGCACTAAAGCCCCAGAGGTTTGCCCCACATGCCTACACAAACAACCTCATTTCCAACTGTTTAAGGAGACCTATTAATATAAAGGTTATAAGTTGGAGATTAGAAAATAAGTCTTTAAAAAGTCCTCCCTGTTTAGGAGGACTTTTTAAATGGCTGTGGTACTATATCATTTGAATGATTCCGCAAGCCAAACGCTTGCCTGCATTGCCCGATGGTTGAGTCCTATAGTCATCAGGATTTTGATGGATTATTATTGCTTTGCCTACTACATCCCATGGTCTGAACTTATCGGTATAGAAGCACATATGTGCATATCCATTGTTGGAGAAAAGAACAGGAAAATCTCCTGCATGGTTACCATGGGGCTGATTTGTGGGATTCCAGTGCTCACCTGCTTGCCTAAAAGGATCTTCAGGATCGCCAATATCGCAGCTTCCTCTTTCATGGATATGAAATCCAAAAGGTCCTATTGGATCTCTACCATCCACAGCAGGTTGGTACGGTGGAAGCCCCCTTATCTCAGCGCAGACACGTGTCCCACGTCCATAGACATCGCAAAACCAAACAACGCCGTTGATCTGAGGTGCCAAAGGCCCTCCACGAACATAAGCTACTACACTGTTGCCAGCATAAGGATTGTATATAGGATTCATCATAGTATCTGCCCCCTATTTTACTGCGCCTCAAGGCATAAATTTTAGGTGTCTATAACTATCCTATTCCCCCATCCTTATACCTGTTCATATCCAGGATTATTTCCTTTTGGATGTCCTCATGGCCTTAACTCCTTCTACCGTATTCTTTGTCCCCGAATATAAGCCAGAAGCACTCAATCCAAAGGACAATCCTGTGATAATGCCCCTGGGTATATCTTTGGGGTATACATAAAAAACCCCTATGAATATACCCAGCAGTGCAGCTACCAGAGCAGAGAATTTTCCGGGCAATCCCAGTCCCTTCATCAATTCTACAATGCCTACGATAAGTGGAACAATGGCAATTTGATGTACTTCCATTACCCTTCACCCCTCTAATCATATAATTCCGCAATGAGTTATTTGCCTTCAAATTACTATATGAGCAATCTTTTGCTTACATTACGGAATTTATCATTAGGACTAGTCTAGGGTAATCCATTTTTTCAGTCTGTTTGATTTTTGAGCCATATCCATAACGTATTGTATATAAGCTCCGTCCCTGATAGATGGAGTGGAAGGTCTGTTGTTGTGTACACTGTCCAAAAAGTTATAGAGTGAATGTACATGGGAGCGTATCCAACCTATAGGTGCTTTAGAGGGCACAAACTTGCCTCCTGGACTTTTATAGCGCTGGACACATTCAATCTTTTTAAACCCTCTATCCCCTCCAAAATCAGCTTCAGGTAAGGTGTTATCGTAAACCTCCAGCCAATTGGGATCCATCATATTAAATCTCATAGCCCCTTTATCTCCATGGATTTCAAATATCAGCTCATCATTGGTTCCTGTAGCAATCTTAGACGCTTCGATGGTGCCAGTACCTCCATTTTTCATCTTTACTATCAGGATGGACAGATCCTCAGCTTCAACGTCTACTATTTCCCCCGATGGATGAGGCCGCTTGGGATACTGTATAAGATTATGGGCAAATACCTCCTTATATTCTCCCAGCAGGTGATATATCAGATCCAAAACATGAGATCCCAAATCCGCCAGTACCCCTCCGCCCATGGACTTTTCCAGTTTCCAACCCATAGGCCTGTTAGGATCTACAGATCCTGAGTGGAGATAAGCTGCCCTAAAGGAAAGAATATTCCCTAGGAAACCTGCCTCTATCATCTCCTTTGCTCGCATTGTAGCAGGGAAAAATCGGTTTTGAAAGGCCATCTGGGTTATGGCATCTGTAGAGTTTAAAACATCCAACACATCTTTTGCCTCTTGATAGGTAGCTGTTAAGGGTTTGTCGCAATATACGTGTTTCCCTGCCTTTAAAGCGCCAATGACATGATCCCTATGTACGTTGTTGGGGGAGCATACATTTATCACATGGATATTGTCATTGGAAA
>JAWLDD010000072.1:0-9417 GCA_041686815.1 Candidatus Atribacteria bacterium
GGCATTGGGACAATGCCATCGTTCTTAACTATACCAACCCCATGGCTATGCTGTGCAGAGCTATGCAAGCTGAATATCCAAACCTGGCCATTACAGGTCTATGCCACAGCGTACAGGGAACCGCTCATATGCTGGCTAATTGGATTGGTGCTCCTATGGATGAGATTACCTACAGATGCGCTGGTATAAACCATCAAGCTTTCTATTTGGATTTCAAATGGAACGGCAAGGATGCATATCCTCTCATCCGCAAAGCAATCACTGAGAATCCTGACATCTATAATGAAGAGCAGGTGCGAAATGAAATGTACCTACACCTTGACTACTATGTAACCGAATCAAGTGGGCATAACTCCGAATACAACGCCTGGTTTAGAAAAAGACCCGATCTGATTGAAAAGTATTGCACCCATGGTACCGGCTGGAATCCTGGAGAATATGCATACATTCTCAATGAATATCTAGCTCGTGAGGATACTTGGAAGGACGAAATAGATGAGTGGCTAAATCAGGACAAGATCGATCTCGAAAGAGGCAATGAGTATGCTGCCTATATCTTTAATGCAATCTTTGGTGACGGAACCATGTTCGAATTCAACGGTAACGTCCGAAACTTCGGCCTTATTGACAATCTGCCTGAAGGTTGCTGTGTAGAGGTACCGGTTCTTGCTTCTAGGAGAGGCCTTGATCCTATACATGTAGGTCCGCTACCTGAACATCTGGCTATTCTAAACAACATCAATGCTCGTTGTGAAGAGCTGGCTGTAGAAGGATGTCTCGAAGGGGATAAGAGAAAAATCTTCCACTCCATCTGTATGGATCCATTGACATCTGCTGTACTAAGCCTAGAGGAGATCCAGAACATGGTGGATGAGATGTTTGAAGTAAACAAGGATTGGCTACCACATTTTAACAAATAAGATAAGTTGACAGTTTCATAGACCACCTATCTTTTTATTATAGGGTTAGGGTATATAGGTGACCAGTTTTCCTATATATCCTAACCTTTTTCTTTCTATATGGATTAAACTTATATAAGAATTTTTTGGCATTAGTATTGATTTAATTGTCCGAAAAGTATTATAATATATTTACTGGGAACGTTCCCGGTAGATTACATAAAATAGCAAGAGGAGGAATGAATCGTTATGGCTTCTAGCAATCTGACCACTGTAAAGCCAGAGAACAGATACCAAGGACGACTGCCAAAGATAGGCATAAGACCGGTTATTGACGGACGTCGCCGTGGAGTTAGGGAATCATTGGAAGAACAAACCATGAATATGGCTAAGGCAGCAGCCAAATTCCTGGAAGAGAATTTACGCCATGGCAATGGAATGCCTGTAGAATGCGTTATTGCAGATACCTGTATAGGCGGAGTAGCCGAAGCAGCTCGTGCAGCGGATAAGTTTGAGCGTGAAGGCGTAGGAGTTTCCATCACTGTAACTCCATGCTGGTGCTATGGTTCTGAGACCATGGACATGGATCCAACCACACCCAAAGCCGTTTGGGGCTTTAACGGGACCGAAAGACCGGGAGCTGTTTATTTGGCAGCTGTTTTGGCAGCTCACAATCAAAAAGGTTTACCAGCATTTGGAATATATGGACGAGACGTACAAGATGCTGGTGATACCACCATTCCAGAGGATGTAAAGGAAAAATTGCTAAGATTTGCAAAGGCAGGGTTGGCGGTAGCAACCATGAGGGGTAAGTCCTACCTATCCATGGGAGGAACCTCTATGGGTATTGCTGGCTCCATGGTCAATCCTGATTTCTTTGAAAGATATCTGGGGATGCGTGTGGAATCCATAGATATGTCTGAATTTGTACGTCGTTTCAAAGAAGAGATCTATGACAAGGAAGAATTTGAGAGAGCTCTTGCTTGGACAAGAGAGAATTGTAAAGAGGGCTTTGACCACAATCCAGTAGAACTTCAAGCATCACAGGAGAAAAAGGATGAAGTTTGGGAGACGGTGGTCAAGATGGCCATTATCGCCAGGGATTTGATGGTAGGCAATCAAAGGTTGGCAGAGTTGGGCTTTGGCGAAGAAGCATTGGGCCACAATGCTATCCTAGCGGGATTCCAGGGCCAGAGACAATGGACAGACCACTTCCCCAATGGGGATTTCATGGAAGCCATCCTAAACTCCTCTTTTGACTGGAACGGTATTCGTCAGCCCTATTTGGTAGCGACTGAGAACGACAGCTTAAATGGTGTCGTAATGCTGTTTGGACACCTATTAACCAATTCTGCACAGATCTTTGCCGATGTAAGAACTTATTGGAGTCCTGAATCCGTAAAGAGAGTAACGGGTAAGGAATTGACAGGTAAGGCTGCTAATGGAGTAATCCATCTGATAAACTCAGGTGCAGCTGCATTAGACGGGTCAGGTATGCAGACCATTGATGGTCAACCTGCTATGAAACCTTACTGGGAGATAACACCTGAGGAGGCTCAAGCTTGCCTTGACGCTACTTCATGGAGATATGGAAATCTTGGATACTTCCGAGGCGGTGGATATTCCAGCAGATTCCTCTCAAGAGGCAACATGCCGGTAACCATGACCAGGCTAAACCTGGTAAGAGGTCTTGGTCCAGTTCTCCAGATAGCTGAAGGATATACCGTAGATCTGCCAGAGGATGTTTCAGAAACCCTATGGGCTAGAACCGATCCTACTTGGCCAACAACATGGTTTGCCCCCATCATTACCGGAAAAGGGGCTTTCACCGATGTATATTCGGTCATGAACAACTGGGGAGCTAATCACGGAGCACTAGCATACGGTCATGTTGGAGATCTATTTATTACCTTGGCGTCCATGCTCCGAATCCCTGTAGCCATGCATAATGTTTCTGAGGACAGGATATACAGACCCAGCGCTTGGGGTGCATTTGGTACCTATGATCTAGAGGGTGCTGACTATAGAGCTTGTCAAAACTTTGGACCGCTGTACGGAAAATAATTATATGATGGGCATAGCCAATCACCTTTATAGTTTATAAACATATAATGATATTGAAATCTAGTATATAAGTGCCTAAGCACAAGGAAACTATAAGGGGGTATGGATATGTCTATCTTCAAAGGCGCTGATGACAGTTTGCTATTTTTCTTCCTCCTACTGGTGATAATCTTCTGTAATTGTGGACTGTTTGATGACGGAAGCGAATTGTTATTTTTCTTCTTACTCTTGGTAGTACTCTTTATGGGAGAAGATATATGCGGTTTTTCCAAAAGATAATCTGTTAGAGAAGGCCTCTTTCATATAATGGAAGAGGCCTTCTTTTTGTCAATGAAAGTATAATATTAGGGAAACCTGCGAATTGTTGGGTATCATAAAAATTGCTTATTTCAGCTATTTGGTATAAAATAGATACAAAGATGCGATTCTTGAATGAGGTGTTTTCCTGTGAAGGTACTTATACTAACTGTAACAGCCGGCCATGGCCATACCCAAGCAGCTAAAGTTGTAATGGAATATCTGGAAGGGTATGGTGTAGAATGTGCTATATTGGATACTTTGGATTACATAAACCCTATATTAGGGGAATCTGTGGATAAAGGCTACCTTTACTCCACTCGCTTTACCCCTTATTTCTATGGCAAGTTATATGATTTGGTAGACAATAGGGACAAGCCAGATGGGAAATTCTCATTTTCTCATATAATGAACAAGATATTGTCTAAAAAGCTTATAACCGTATTAGATGACTACAAGCCTGATGTGGTGGTTTGTACTCATAATTTTGCTGCCCAGATTATAAGCTACCTGCAGCGTAAGGGGGCCATTGATACAAGGAGCATAGGCATAGTTACGGATTTTACCATACACCCTTTTTGGGAAGATGCCGTTCTGGATTATTATGTAACAGCCAATGAGCTTTTGAACAATCAAGCAGCCAAAAAAGGTTTAGATGTGAGTAGGATATTGCCAATAGGCATACCTATACATACCAAATTTGCTAAAAAGATCAGTAAACAGGAAGCCAGACAGATATTGGGTATAGAGGATAAACTCACTATACTTATTATGAGCGGTAGTATGGGTTATGGGAATCTCGAAGATGCAATAATGGATATGGACACCATGGATATGGATTTCCAGATAATATCAATATGCGGAAATAACAAGAGTCTAAAGAAGAAAATAGATCAAATGATCACCCGCAAGAAAGTTTATAATTTCGGTTTTGTTGACAACGTAGACATAATAATGGATGCATCTAACTGTATAATCACAAAGCCTGGGGGCTTGACCACCTCGGAGAGCTTGGCCAAGAAGATACCCATGATTATTATAAACCCCATACCGGGACAGGAAGAGCGTAATGCCGAATTTTTATTAAACAATGGACTAGCCCTTATGGCTACTGAGACCTTCCCTGTGGACGAAGCCATATACCAGTTGATGAACAATAAACACAGGGTAAAAAGTCTAGTTGAGATGGCTGAGGTTATTGGAAGACCCTATGCAACCAGAGATTTAGGCAACCATATCTTAAACCTCTAAATGGTATGAGTATCACCTCACTTTTTCCCTACATATAATAATATGTAACTACACATAGTGGGGTAGGTGAGACGGGTGAATGGACAATATAGGCCAATTTTAGCCATGGGTTCTGTAGGTCCAGAAGTGGAGATGCTTCAAAGGATACTCTATAGCATAGGTTATAACCCGGGACCCATTGATGGGATCTTTGGCCCTTTGACTAGAAGTGCTGTAGTAAGATTTCAATTGGATAATGGATTGGTACCCGACGGAATAGTTGGCCCAATGACTTGGGCAGCAATCGATTTAGTATATCCATAGAGAGAAAGCAGGATGCTTTAAGCTAAGCAATCCTGCTTTTTGTTTTGCCTTTTTCTATAACAAAACCTTTTGTATTAAATCTATACGGGACAATATTCGCTGTAACAGATAATCCACCAAGGTTATTGCAGTCATGGCCTCCACTACAATGACGGCTCTGGGAACGATTATAGGATCATGACGACCCTGGATGGTTATCTCTACATTCTTATCTTCGCTTTTATCTATACTCTTCTGAGGAATGGATATGGAAGAGGTGGGCTTGATAGCTGCTCTGAATACTATAGGTGAGCCATCGCTGATACCACCGGTAATACCCCCAGCATTGTTAGTCAGTTTTGTAACCCGCCCTTGGTCATCTATTTCCAAGGGATCGTTATTTTCTGAGCCTGTTAGGGTTGCAGCCCTAAAGCCACTGCCAAATTCCAATCCCTTTACAGCGCCAATGGAAAAGATGGCTTTGGCTAAAGCAGCATCCAATTTTTCAAAGACTGGCTCGCCTACCCCTGGAGGTAAGCCATTGACTTCGCATTGGATAATTCCGCCTGCTGAGTCCCCTTTCTCTTTTAGCTCATCCAAAAGCTTTCCTGCCATCAAAGCAGCTTCTTTGTCGGGCATAGCCAGAGGGTTTTGAAGGATTTCATTGGCGTCAAATCTAGAGGTATCGGCTGCTATATTGCCTATGGATAGGGTATAGGCAATAACCTCTACGCCCAACATGGACAATATCTTTTTAGCAATGGCTCCAGCTGCTACCCGTGCTGCCGTTTCACGACCCGATGAGCGACCGCCTCCTCTATAGTCCCTAAACCCGTATTTTTGATCATAGGCATAATCGCCATGGCCTGGCCTGTAGGTATTCTTTATATTACTGTAATCCCGAGAGCGCTGATCTTTGTTATATATTATCATGGATATGGGAGTACCAGTAGTTCGTCCTTCAAAGACACCGGACAGTATCTCTATCCTATCATCTTCAGAGCGCGGGGTGGCATAGGGTGAACGTCCCGGCTTTCGCCTGTCCAGATCCCTTTGGATATCTTCTTCTTTTAGGTAGATGCCAGCAGGACATCCGTCTACCACTACCCCCAATGCTTTTCCGTGGGATTCCCCCCAGGTGGATATAGTGAAGTTTTTGCCGAATATAGAACCTGACACAATAATCACCGCCCGTATTTATTAACCTAGGTAATATATAAACTTGGATTATTATTTTATCACATTAAAATAGTAATTAGAATAACATCCTTGATTTTACTCGTTATGCAAATCATAATGGCTATTGATCGTTCATTTTCAATAGCTCATTAAGCTAGTAGCGCATTCAATTTGTAGCTTATGTTGTTGACATAGCAAAGCAGTTAGCTTAGTAATTTTCGATAGGATAATTAAGTCTAGAATTAATAATATTGTTTGTAGGAAAATGGATTTATGGAGGATGACGGAATAAACCATTTTCCCGTAGTGGCATTATGTGCCTACATAAACTAGCACAATAGATTATTGTTAATGATAGATCTTAAATGCTTTATAAAAAGCTACATAAATGCTATTATTATAACAAGGCATATAGAGGAGGGGATATAATTATGAAGCTGTTCATTTCGGGTTATGGTGGAGGAGAGACCGACTCAATAGGCTTATATGACATAGGTGTGGACGGCAAAGAAGCAAAACTGTTGTGGAGCAGCAACGTAGAGGCATCATCATATCTAAGTTATCATGATAACATGTTGTTTGGTATTACAGAAAAAGGTCATGGAAGCTCTGTGTATATGTTTACTGGTGAAGGCGACGGATATAGGCTTATGGATTCTCGGGATTTGGATGGAGATGTCTTGTGTCATATCAGCTATCTGCCTAAGAATAAGGTGCTGGTAGGTGGCTGTTATGGTAGCGGACACGTATTTTCCATTCGATGTGAGGAGGGAAGGTTTGGGCAATTGCTTAGTCATTTAAGGCAGGGTGAAGACCCAGCCCTGACATCTAGGGCCCATTGCATTGTTCCTGATAGTGAAGAGAAAAAGCTCTATTCAGCCAATATTGCCCTTGATAGGATCTATGTCTATGATATCAAGGATGGTGTCCTAGATGAAAGGGAATATTTTCAGCTTGAAAAGGGAGAAGGACCAAGGCATATAGCCCTATATCCCGAATTAGGTCTTGTTTACATTATCACCGAATACTCCAACAGGATAATAGTGCTTGGTCAAGAAGATGAAGGCTATAAGGAGATACAGAGCATAAGCACCCTTCCTGAAGGTTTTGCTGGGCAAAGCTTTTGCTCTACCCTATCCTTTACAAAGGATAAAAGGTATCTGTATGCAGCAAATCGAGGGGCAAATACCATAGCAGTATTTAGAGTAAAAGATGACGGTAAGCTGGAGAAAATAGCAGATAGCGATTGTTTTGGAAATTGGCCCCGGCATATAGATCTATTTGGTGATGATGGCTATATTGCCATAACCAATGAAAGAAGCAATGAAGTGGTAATTGCAAAGAGGGACAGCCAAACTGGGCTGATAACCGAAGTGATAAACAGAATAGCTTATGAGAGACCTAGCTTTGCGGTAGAGAAGCTTTGAGTATTAAGTAAGAAGAGGTGGTGTCTTGGTACTGGGTGTAGGAATAGACATAATCGAAATAGACAGAGTGGCCAAAGCTATGAACAATCCTGAATTTATCAAAAGGATATTTACCATAGATGAACAAGAATATTTGAGAAACAGAAAAAACAATACCAGTACTGCAGCAGGCTACTTTGCTGTAAAGGAAGCTGCTGCAAAGGCTTTGGGAACTGGCTTTGGCAAAGTAAAGTGGACTGACATAGAAGTGGTGCGCCATGAAAATGGGAAACCGGGTATAAAATTGCATGGAAATGCACAAAGTGCAATGGATAGCATGGGAGGTAGCAGCATATTAGTATCCATATCTCATTCTAAATCTTATGCTATTGCCCAGGCTATAATCTGTTAGGGGGATTTTACATGTATGTAGTTACGCCTAGAGAGATGAGGGAAATAGACAATAATGCTATAGATAAATTTGCTATACCCGGGATAGTGCTTATGGAAAATGCTGCAATCAGAACTGTGGATATAATAAAAAGGGAATACAATGCTCTATTGAAAAAGGGCAAGGTATTGGTGCTGGTTGGTGGCGGCAATAACGGAGGCGATGGGCTGGCCATAGCCAGACATCTAATGTTAAAAGGAGTAGATGTTAAAGTCGCACTCTTTGTCAACGAGGGAAAATTTAAAGGGGATGCAAAAATAAATCTGGATATCTATAAGAAATTGAACGGATCTATTATGCAGGTTACTCATGAGAGCCACCTGATAGATTTAGATGTCAGCATAGGCCAGGCTAACCTGATAATAGACAGCATATTTGGCACCGGAATCTCAGGTAATATCCAAGGGGTCATGTTTGATGCCATAGATATGGTCAATAAATCTATTGCCCCAGTAGTGGCGGTGGATGTCCCTTCGGGGATAGACGGCAAAGATGGCCAGGTAAAGGGGATAGGGATAAAGGCGGATCATACCGTTACTTTTGGTTATGTAAAGAGAGGACACCTATTATATCCAGGCCGTGACTATGTGGGTAAACTTCATAGAGTATCCATAAGCCTGCCTAAAGATAGTGCAAAGACCATGGGCGTAAAAGCCTTTACCCTGGATGATAGGGAGATAGCTCATAGCCTTAAGGAGAGGCCTAGGGACGGGCATAAAGGAACCTTTGGAAAGGTAGGAGTAATAGCCGGATCCTTGGGTATGACAGGTGCTGCTTGTTTAACCTCAATGGCAGCGCTTAAAGGAGGAGCCGGTCTTGTAACCTTGGGATGTCCTGCCAGCCTAACACCGATCTTTCAAAGCAAGATGACTGAAGTGATGGCCTATCCATTGGAGGATGAGGGAAGGGGGCATCTGAGTCGACAAGCTATACCAGATATCCGTGACTTTTTAAAGGACAAGGATGTACTGGCCATAGGACCAGGGCTAGGCACAAAATGTGATGGTTTGGAAATTTTGAGGTATATTTTAGGTGAATTTGATATATCCATAATAATGGATGCAGATGCACTCAATCATATATCCAAGGACACTAAGCTGCTTTCATCCTATGGAGGTTCTATAGTGATAACGCCTCATCCAGGAGAGATGGCCAGATTGACTGGAAAGAGTATAGAAGAGATCCTATCATCGCCTATAGAAACTGCAGCGGAATTTGCTAGCGAAATGGGTATCATTGTCCTTCTTAAAGGAGCTACATCTATAGTTGCTCATCCCGACGGTAGGATTTATCTTAACACTTCAGGAAACTCAGGGATGGGAACAGGTGGAAGCGGTGATATACTAACAGGCTTAGTGGCCGCATTAACAGCTCAGGGCTATTCACCTTATGATGCTGCTGTCTATGGATGCTATATCCATGGCAGAGCAGGTGACTATGCGAAAGATAAAAGGGGAGAAGCCGGGATGGTTGCTGGGGATATATTAGATGAGCTGCCGCTGGTTTTTAAGGATATTTACAACCTTAAGAAACCACTATAGCCATCCGAGGGAGGGATGATGCTGAAATATTACAGGATTGCTTTGAT